>JAJFUB010000095.1 GCA_021372615.1 bacterium
TGCCTCACCCCCGACCCCTCTCCCTCGCCCGCCGTAGCCCGCAGGGCGAAGGCGGGCGAGGGAGGGGGGAGAAAGGCAGGAGATGCCACATCATGCGGCCCTGAGGCCACCAAGTGGCAATCCAGGACTCCCCTCTCCGGAGCGCAGTCGTATCGCGCGAGGGAGAGGGGCCGGGGGTGAGGACGCCGTCGCCGTCCCCGAATCCCGGCCGTCTACAGCTTCACGGCCTCGCCGGTCGCCATGGACTCGTTGGCCGCCAGGACGATGGCCAGTGACTTGGCAGCGTCCGGATAGCTGGACTTGAGCAGCGACTGGTCCTGTTTCTGGACGGCCTTGATGAAGGCGTCGTCAATGGCCTGGCCGTAGTCGTTGCCGGTCGGGTAGAAGTGCTCCTCGCGGCTCCCGCGCCTGATCCGCAGCGAGGTGCGCTCGGTGTACTCGTAGACCGACTGCTTGGACCAGATGTCAATGCCGTTCTTGCCGAGGGCCAGGCAGCAGGCCGAGAAGACCGTGCCGCACAGGCCGCTCTTGAACTGCAGGTTCACGGCGCTGGCGTCCTCGATGTTGTACTTGGGGACGTCCTTCATCAGGCCCTTGGAGCACACGGCCTGGACGCTCTTCACCTCGCCGAACAGGTAGCGGACCATGTCGAAGTGGTGGATGGTCTGCTCGACGGCCTGGCCGCCGGACTGCTCCTTGCGGCGCCACCAGGCCACGCCGGGCATGCCGCCCATCCAGTAGGCCTGGAAGACCGCCGGCGGGTTCTGCACGACCTCGTCCTTGAGGCGGGCAATGATGTCCTGGTAGCGGTCCTGGAAGCCGGCGGAGGAGATGATGCCGGCCTTGGTGACGGCGCGGGAGACCTTGTTGGCCAGTTCCATCGAGAGGGCCACGGGCTTTTCGACGAACAGGTGGAGGCCCTGCTTGGCGGCGATCAGTTCCTGCTCCTCGTGGGCGAAGGGCGGGAGGCCGACATAGACGGCGTCGAAGCAGGCCTGCTTGTACATCTGCTTGTAGTCGGTGAAGACCACTGCGTTGGCGGCGCCGAACTCCTGGGCCGTGGCCTGGGCGCGCTCCTCCTGCACGTCGCAGAAAGCCACCATCTCGGCGTCCTTGATCTTGGCCAGATGCCCCATGTGGTAGCGGCTGATGCCGCCGCAACCGACGAAGCCGATACGCACTGCCATAGTCAGATCATCCCTTTCGTGCGGGCCCCGGCAGACAGCCCGCCTACGGTCGCTGTCGCATGCCTCCCCGCCGCCACAAACCGCGCTACGTTCCCTGCCGCGCCGCAGTTCTCCTACCTGGACCACGAAAAAGGCCTCCCCATGCACGGCGGGGAGGCCTCGGTGGCACGTCCTTGCGGTCAGTCGGCCTGGATCGTGAACATCGAGGCAGAGGGTGCCTTGAGCCACTTGCAGTGGCCGTCCACGAAGGCGTAGTTGCGGCCGTCATTGTGGCGCGGACCGTTGCCCGTGCAGTAGTTGGCGTAGTCCTGGGCGGTCGAAGTGGCGCCGAGCCAGAACTCGAAGTTGCCGCCGCTGGAGCCTGACACCGTGTTCGTGTCCAGGAACAGGATCGTGTCCGCGGGGGACTCGACCTGCCCCAGGCTGTACTTGCCGTTGGAGAGTGAGCAGAAGCTCTGGTCCGGCGCCCAGTAGCTGTTCATGGGGATGAGCGCGGCGGTGCCGGCCCATGGCACCGCCCCGGAGCCACTGGGGCACACGAAGACCTGCGCGTTCTTGATGTACGGCAGGGCCAGGGCGCCGAAGCTGAACAGCCAGTTGGCATCACCTGGTATCTCGTAGATGTACGTGCCGGGCAACCGCTCGTCGTAGTCCTGGGTGTACTGCAGCAGGGCCAGGCCGATCTGCTTGGTGTTGCTCAGACACGACGATTGCCGCGCCTTCTCGCGGGCCTTGGCGAAGACGGGGAACAGGATCGCCGCCAGGATGGCAATGATGGCGATCACGACTAACAACTCTATGAGCGTGAAACCGCGTCTCATGGTGGCCTCCCTTACACGGGTCTACCCCTCCCACGCTAGTATTCCGCCGAGGGACACAGTTCTCCTGCCGGGCGGCCGCAGCAAGAAAGGCCTCCCCGCGCCAGGCGGGGAGGCCTCGAGTGCCGGCGGCAGCAGGGACGCCTAGTCTCCGGCGGCCAGGGTCCACATGCCCGGCAGGCTCTGCTTCAGCCACTTGGAGTGCCCGTCGCAGAAGGCCATGTTTAAGCCGTCGTTGTGGCGCTTGGCGACGCGGCAGTCAGGCGGCGACGCCCACCACTGGGGGACGTCTGTCTTGGTCGAGTTGTAGAAGTCCGGGTTGGTGCACTCCAGGTTCATGATCGTGCCGGCCGGGTCCTCAATCGTGCCGAGGGCTGCGCCGCTGACCGAGTAGGGCAAAGTGTACGAACCCGCCAGCGGATTGGGCAGCCCTGGCGGGCGGTAGTAGGTGTAGGTCCAGCTGCCGCTGGAGCAGATGAACATCTGGTTGTTCTTGGCGTAGGGCATGACCACGTCCTGGCACCAGTACAGGTTGTTCGTGCCCCCGGCCGGCATGTAGTTGTACATCCACGGGAAGCGTTCGTCGTAGTCCTGCGCGTACTGCAGGATCGCCAATCCGATCTGCTTCTCATTGCTCAGGCACGAGGTCTGTCGGGCCTTCTCGCGGGCCTTGGCGAAGACCGGGAACAGGATCGCCGCCAGGATGGCGATGATGGCGATCACAACCAGCAGTTCGATCAGTGTGAAGCCGCGTCGCATGGTGGCCTCCGTTACATTGGTCATTTCCTCCCATCGTAGTATTTCGTCGCTAGCCACAATTCTCCTGCCGGGTGGGCCGCAACAGAAAAGAAAGCCTCCCCGCGCAAGGCGGGGAGGCCTGGGTACTTCCGGACGACGCAGTTGCGCGCCCTAGTCGGCGGCGATCGTCCACATGTTGGGCATGCTCTTGCCGAGCCACTTGGTGTGGCCGTCGGCGAACAGCCAGTTGCTGCCGTTGTTGTGGCGCTTCTCAATGTTGCCGATACCGTTGGCAGCGTAGGCGTCCACTTCGGTCAGATAGGTGTTCAGCTCGATGTCGTTGGACTCGGCGATGAGAATGGTGTTGGAGGGATCCTGCAGCTCCCCGAGCGTGCAGGCGCCTCCGGAGCCGCGCATCGGGCCCGTGCCTCCGCCACCATTGCAGTTGGCCGAGTAGGAGTACAACAGCGGGTTGGGCTGGCCCGGCACACGGGCGGTTGGGTACGAGCCACTCGGGCTGTCGCTCGGGCACAGCAGAATCTGGTAGTTCTTGGTGTACGGCTGGATCAGGTCATCCCACCACTGCAGGTTGGCCCCGGTGCTGCCATAGCTGAAGTTGGGGCAGAGCATCTCGTCATAGTCCTGGGCGTAGGACAGGATGCCCAGGCCAAGCTGCTTCATGTTCGCCAGACAGCTCGACTGCCGGGCCTTCTCACGGGCCTTGGCGAAGACGGGGAAGAGAATTGCCGCCAGAATCGCGATGATAGCGATCACAACCAGCAACTCGATAAGCGTGAAACCTTTCCTCATGATTACCTCCGTTGGAGTGGATGCCTACGTCCCCCCATGAAGCCCCTACTATACCACATCCGGCCGCCATGAGTCTCCCCCTCCGCAGAGACTCCGCCGAGGGCTGCGACCTCTGGCCTCAGGCCCCCCTTCGTAGCCGCACAACCAGACGCGGGCCGGCGGCGTCAGAGGACGTCTAGGGTCTTGTGCTTGCGGTCCTGGTCTGAGCGGGATGAGCCGCAGGAGAAAAGAGGGCCTCCCCGCACGGTGCGGGGAGGCCTCGAGTACCGGCGGCAGCAGGGACGCCTAGTCCCCGGCTGCCAGCGTCCACATGCCCGGCGAGCTCTGCTTCAGCCACTTGGCGTGCCCGTCGCAGAAGACCATGTTGAAGCCGTCGTTGTGGCGTTTGGCGACGCGGTTATCCCAGCCGCTGGCCTGCGGGATGTCGGTCTTGACGTAGCCCCAGAAGTCAGGGTTGGTGCATTCCAGGTTCATGATCGTGCCGCTGGGGTCCTGGACCGTGCCCAGCGCTGCAGCACTGACCGAATAGGGCAACGTATAGGAGCCCACCAGCGGGTTGGGCAGCCCTGCCGGGCGCAACGTGCTGGTCGTCCAGTTGCCGCTGGCGCAGACGAACATCTGGTCGTTCTTGGCGTATGGCATGATAACGTCTTGGCACCAGTACAGGTTGTTCGTGCCCACAGCCGGCATGTAGCTGAACATGTAAGGCAAGCGCTCGTCATAATCCTGTGCATACTGCAGGATGGCAAGTCCGATCTGCTTCTCATTGCTCAGGCACGAGGTCTGCCTGGCCTTCTCACGGGCCTTGGCGAAGACGGGGAAGAGAATTGCCGCCAGAATCGCGATAATCGCGATCACGACTAGCAACTCAATAAGCGTGAAACCTCTCCTCATGACTACCTCCGTTGGAGTGGATGCCTACGTCCCCCCCACAAAGCCCCTACTGTACCACATCCGGCCGCCATGAGTCTCCCCCCTCGGTCGCGGCAAAGTCATCCCCGCCTCAGGCGCAGCTCCGGGCACCCCCCTATAGCCTCACCTCCCCGAACCCGGCCGGGACGTGGAAGCCTCCGCCTGTCGGGTTCCAGCACGTCGCCGTCTTCGCGTCGGCCTCCTCGCGGCCGAAGTTCATGCGCCAGAAGCCTTCGGCCTTGCCCCCCAGCGCCGCCAGCGGGATCGCGGCTTCCACCGTCCAGCCCTCCGCCGTCAGCCCCGTCTTGGCCTCCCAGGCGCAGTTCCAGCCGACCTGCTCGGAGGGCGCGCAGCGGGACTCCATGAGGGACCCCACGGCATTGACCCCGAAGTGGTAGTACGCCTCGCTCCCCGGCGGCTGCAGGAACAGCTCCACGCAGTCGTCAGCCCACACGTCGCCATCATGCGCGCGCTGCTGCGCGGTGGGTTTCGGTTGGCCGCCGCAGGTCACGGCCACGAACAGCCGGGTGGCGTCATGGCCCAGGAGCACGGTCGTCGGCCGGGCCGCGGGCTTGCCGTCGTCGGGCGCGCCGAAGCCCGTCAGCCGCGCGGCCCCGGCCCACTCCGCCTCACCGATCTGACCATCCAGCTTCGGGGCCGCCAGCGTGGGGCACAGCGCCCCGCGCACGGTCGGCAGCTCCGCCGTCCCCTCCTGCACTCCGTCAGCGGTGGGCACGCGGCAGGTCAGGCGCAGCTTCTCCCGCTTCTGCGCCAGCGCGTCCAGCTTCCCCGCCAGGGCAGCGGGCAGCGGCAGCTCCACCGCCGTTGGCACGCCGGCCTGCGCCTGGAACGCGATCGGCGCACAGAACACCTGCTCTCCGGCGACCGCGGCGGTGGCGTTCAGTTGCGCCCCGGCCGCCACCGGCAGCCACGACCGGACCTGTAGCGGCAGCGTGCCGCGCACGGCGCTCACTGCCCCGCCGGCGGCCTCCACCTGCAGCGCCGGGTGCAGCCTGAGCGTCGCCCGGCGCGTGAGCGTCACCTCCTGCTTGCCGAAGCGGAAGCGCGCGGTCGCATACACATCCTCCCAGCCCCAGGCCGACTGTGCGGGCATGGGGGCGCTCAGGCCCACCACGCGCGCCTCGCCGGCCTTCAGGCTCGTGGCTACCCCGGCCGGTGCGGCTCCCTCCAGCGCCACTCGCAGGCCGTCGAGCGACGCGCCGCCGGCCTTGACCGCGCAGCTCACCGTCGCCGGCGCACCCAGACCGGCATCCCCGAAGGGCGTGTCCCCGGTCGGGTGCACCGTCACGCCGGTCAGTGTCTGCGTCGCGCGGCCGAGCGACTCGGCGAAGTTCAGGACAGGCAGCAACAGGCAGCGGCGTTGGGGCGAGTCGGGCAGGCCCTCGGCGAGGGCGCGAAGCTTCTCATAGACCGGGCGCTGGGCGAGCGTGACGGCCAGCAAGTCCGGCTTCGCGGCCGGGGCCAGCCGGGCCTTGAGCGCATCGGCGGCCTGCCGGGGGGCGACGGTCATCTCCTGCGCCCGCGCCTTGCCGGCCTCGATCTTCGCCGAGGTGATCTCGACATCGTCCACTCGCGCCGTGCCCCAGTTGCGCTCGAAGAGGAACTGGAAGAAGCCGACGCTGTGGCCGGCGGGCAGCGTGAACTTGCCCTCGTAGGTCGCGACGCGGTCGCCGGTGGGCTGCAGGTCGCGGAAGTAGACGTACTCGTCGGTGGCCCAGTTGCCGTCCGGGCCCTTGACGCCGAAGCGCGGGGTCACGGCGCCGTTGCTGCCCTCGGGCCGTTGCCAGGAGTACTTGAAGCGCAGCGTGTACTCCTCGCCCGGGACGATGCCGACGCCCTGGTTCATGCCATGGTACGAGCCGTCGCCATGGCTGATGAACAGCGCGCTGCGCTTGCCCGAGATCGGGTGCTCCTCGTCCAGACGCCCCTCGGCGTCGCGCATGTTGCTCGGCGGCGCGGCCAGACCCCAGCCGTTCAGCCCGCCCTCGAAGCTGCCGTTGGCGACGACCGCACTGCCTGTCGTCTTCACCCAGGCCGCTTCGCGCGCCAGGCGGTCCAGCCAGAGTTGCGACTGATCCAGCCACAGCCGGGCGAGGGCCTCGCGCGTGCCGAGGGCGATGACCTCGGTGCGGTCGGGCGGCACCGGCACACCCGTCACTGCCAGTGTCTTGCCCTGCCGGGCGATCCGCGCCCCCCGGTCACTCACCAGCAGCCACGCCGTCAGCCCGTCGAGGCGCCCGCCGGGCAGGGCCCCGGCGTCCACCGTCACACTCGCCGTCGCCGCCTCCTTCCCGGCGTTGCGCAGGGCCAGGAACGTCACGTTCGCCAGCCCGCCTGCGCCCGGACCGTAGCGCTCGACGAGCACCTCCGGCCGGTCGGTCTGGGCCCGCGTGACCGGCTGCCAGCCGGCCTCGTCCAGCCACGCGATTAGCGGCTCGAACGACCGGTAGAGCGGCCGCGACGGCTCGTACTCGGCGGGGTCGTTGAAGCGCGCAGTGCCCGGGTGCACGGCATAGAACAGGCAGCGGTGCATCCCGCGCTCCTTCTCCTCCCACGAGCGCTTCGGGTCCACGAACCCGTACTGCATCCAACTGATCGGCTTGTGGTAGCCGCAGAAGCGCAGGTAGCGGTAGTGGGCGTCATCGGAGATGCCGCAGGCGCTGGCCTCGCCCCCACCGATCATGTCCAGCAGTGGGATCCAGTACGTCATCTCCGGCGGGCCGGTGTTGCCGATCACGAGGCGTCCCTCGGCCCGCATCCTGTCGGCAATCTGCTGGCTGATCTCAAAGCAACTGAAGGCATGCAACTGCACGGGCGTCTTGGTCTTGTAGCTCGGCACGAGCGGCGTGTCGGCATACTGCCACTGCTCGCGACGGAAGTTCTCGTCAAAGAACCCCACATAGCCGCACACGCTGTCGAGATACACGCCGCCCAGGCTGCCGCCGGAGGCCTTCGTCCTGTCGTAGGCAGGCAGTATCTCTCCATCCCAGGTCACGGAGTTGCGGCTGGGCTTGGGCAGGTCCGGGTCGGGGTTCAGGCACAGGCAGGACAGGAAGTTGCCCGGCGACCAGGTCTGCGTGTAGTGGCTCCAGATCCACTGGCCGTTGCGGTCCTCGATGGCCGAGTTCACCTCCGCCTGCGCCACCTCGCGGCGCGGCAGGCCCCAGAACTTCTGCTCCGGCGGGGCTTGGAGCTTGTCGGTGATGAACTGCCGCATCTCCTCGGGCTTCATCATGTAGACATTGCGCCCGTAGCGGTCCTTGCCATCGGCCGGGGGCTTGTTGCCGAAGCCCTCGTAGATGCCCCAGCACTCGGTGTAGACGAAGGTCGCGATGCCATGGGCATCGTTGTAGCCGGCGTGGTCCAGGCCGTGCTCCTCAAAGCGGAAGCCCCAGTCCCACGGGCAGGCCATCAGGCTCGGGTTCAGGCCAATGAGCCAGATCCCGCCGGCCCCGGCGCGGCGCTGCTCGTACGCAGGGAAGAGCTGGTAGTACCGGGAGATGGCCGAGCGGAAGCCCCATGCCGGCTCATGGGCATAGACCAGCAGGCGGAGGGTCGTCCTGCAGGGCGACTTCCTGGCATCCGGCGACAGGCCGATGTCGAACTCGGCCTCCAGGGCCTGCCGGGCGGCGTCATAGGCGAGGCGGAAGACCTGCGGCTCGTGGACGGGAACGGCGAGGGACAGCCCCAAGGCGTCCCCCCCCTGGCCCCCCCCTGAAGGGGGGGGAACAGCTTGGGCCTGCCCCGCCCCTGAGGGGCGGGGAACAGCTTGGGCCTGGCCGGTCCCTGGAGCGGGGGGCGGTTGTGTTCCCCCTCCCTTCAGGGAGGGGGTAGGGGGTAGGCCGCCGTTCCTGGCGGACGGCGACCCCGTCACCGCACAGCACGGATACCGCGAGACGTTCCGCTGCCCGCCCCACGAGATCAGCTTGTCATAGTGCCTGTCGGCCTCGATGACACGCGGGGCGCCCATGTCATCCCACCAGCGCCAGCCCGTCGCCTGCAGCGGCAGCGCCACGCGAACCACCAGCGCCCGGTCGCGCGGCGGATCGGCCACCACGGTGAGCGTCAGCTCCTGGGCGAGGCCCCGAGGCTTCCAGGCGCCGGTGAAGGCCAACTCGGAGCCGCGTCCCTGGAAGGCCCCGGTGCTCCCGGTTACGGGCACCGGGACGAAGCTGTCGCCGGCGGCGAGGTCGCGCACCTGCAGCCACTGCGCGCTGCTGCCGAGGGACCGTCCCTGGGCCTGCCAGCTCAGTTGCTCGCCCTCCAGTTGCACGGACACCTGCGCGGTCACGGGTGCGAGCGTGAGCAGCAGCAGAACCGGCATACTCCACAGACGACCACTGCGGACCGACGCGGTAGGCATGGCACTGACTCCTTGGGCGGTGGTGGGCACGAATTCGTGCTATCAGGGCCGGGTACCTGCGCCGCTGGGCCCTTGCCCTCTCGGAGGTACGCCCCACAACGTCAGCGAAGCACCACTCCATCCCTCTCGGTGCGGAGGCCTCCATGAGATACGCCGCCCTCGCCGCCCTGCTGTGCTGCTCCCTCGTCCACGCCCAGTTCGCTGCGGAGGTGAACCGCCTGGGCGGCCTGGACCGCCTCACGCTGAACGGGGCCCTCATCGGGCGCGACCTCCGCGTCGTTGTGGTCAAGCCCCAGTGGGCCGGGAGCCTGGGCCAGCAGGCGGAAGGGGGCGGTCTGACCGTCACCGAGACCACCGAGGGCGCCGTGCGCGTCTTCCGGGGCGAGTTCGCCGCCGAGGGGAAGCCCATCGCCTTCGAGGAGCGCCTGCAGGTCAGCGACCGGGAGGTCGTCCTGCGCTGGAAGCTCACCCCCTCAGCCGACCTGGAGACCCAGTTGATCGTCGTCCGCGCCGACATCCCCACCGTCGGCAATGCCGGCCAGGGCTCCTTCCTCGTCAGTGACGGCGATATCGCCGAGGAGAAGCCCCTGCCCGCCGACCTGCCCAGCCCCTATCACCTCGGCGGCGCCTCCCGGATGGCCTGGTTCGCGTGGCGACTGCCCGGCGGTCTGGGCCTGCAGATGACGCCCGACGGCACCGGCATCACCGGGGTCAGCTTCCAGGACGACCGGCAGTTCAGGATGAACGCCTTCGAGGCCCAGTTCCCCGTCGCGGGCACGTTCGGCCTGAAGGCCAACCGGACATACGAGTTCGGGCTGACCCTGCGCCCGTTCGACCAGGCTGCCTATGACGCCGAGCGGCAGAGGATCGTGGACCTGTCCAAGGCGCTGGAGGTGTCGCTCACGTCCGCCAAACCCCTGGCCCTGCGCGGCCTGAAGCTCAGCAGCCCCCGCGTCCCCGTCTACGGCAAGCTGGAGCTGGACCTGGACCTGGACGCCACCTACGACAACCCCTTCGACCCCGCCGACATTGACGTGATGGCGACCTTCACCGGCCCCGGCGGAAGGACGGTATCCGTGCCCGGTTTCTTCTACCAGGGCTATGCCTGGCTGGGCCAGGAGCCCGGTCGTCGCTTGCGCACCGTGGGCCCGCCCGGCTGGAAGGTGCGCTTTGCGCCGCCGCAAGCCGGTCCGTGGACGGTGCAGGTGACGGCCCGCGACCGCAGCGGCCAGGTCACTGGCAAGCCCGCCCGCTTCACCGCCGTCGCCGCCGCCGATCCGGGCTTCATCCGTGTGGGAGGGGTCGCCGACCCCGACCGGTCGCGGTCGGTGACCGCTCCCACAAGTCCGCACTATCTGCAGTTCGACAACGGCCAGCCCTACTTCGCGGTAGGCGAGAACATCTGCTGGGACAGCGGCGGCAACGTCAACCGCTATGCGCAGTGGTTCCAGTCGCTGGGGGCAGCCGGAGGCAACTACTGCCGCATCTGGCTGGTGCGCTGGAACATGGCCCTGGAGTGGACGCCCGGCAAGGGCAGCGGCACCTACTACGGTCTGGGCAAGTACGCGCTCGACAACGCCTACAAGCTCGATTGGGTCATGGAGCAGGCGCGGGCGCACGGCATCCGCTGCATGCTGTGCCTGGGCTACCATGGCGAGTTGATGAACGTGAAGGCCTACTTCGGCGAGAACTGCTGGCACGAGAGCCCATACAGCCAGGCGAACGGCGGCCCCTGCGCCGAGCCTAAGGACTTCTGGACCAACGAGCAGGCCCGCCGGGCCTATCAGCAGCGCCTGCGCTACACTGTGGCTCGCTACGGTTGGGATACGCACATCAAGTCCTGGGAGCTGTGGAACGAGGTGAACGCGCCGGTCCCGTGGGTCAAGGAGATGGCGGCGTACCTGCAGGCTCATGACCCGAACCGCCACCTGGTCACGACCACTTACGGCAATGAGGAAGTCTGGAACCTGCCGGAGATGGACTACGCGCAGGACCATTCCTATGGCAGCGACGAGGGGCGCCCGCAGACCGCCGCCGCCATCGCCGACCTGTGCCTGCGGTACACGACCAAGTACCCCAAGCCCTTCATGGTCGGGGAGTTCGGCATTGACTGGAAGACGGGCGACAACACGCACGACCCCAAGGGCCTCGGCACCAGCCTGCACGACGGCCTCTGGGCCTCGGTGATGACCCGGTCCTGCGGCGCCGCCGCTGTCTGGTACTGGGACGGCTACGTCCACCCGCTCAACCAGTACCGCGAGTTCGCCGCCCTCCGCAAGTTCGTGGACACGGTGCCCTGGACGAAGCTGGCCCTGCAGCCTGCCACGTTCGAGCGGCCTGTGCTCCCGGTGCAGCCCGACGCGCCGTGGGGCGATCTTGTCGTCCAGGGCGCCGCCAGGTGGGCCCGCCAGCCCGAGGGCGACCAGACCGTCAACCCCGACGGCACGGTCACCGGCTCGGACAAGTTCTCACATCTCGTCTTCTCGCCCTCGAAGCCTGACCTGAAGGCTCCCCTGCGGTTCCGCGTCACCTACCCGCAGGCCGGCAAGCTGGTCTTCCGCGTCGGCACGGTCAGCCAGGGGGCGGTACTCCATGTGCGCGTGGATGGGCAGGAGGTCTGGACGAAGGAGCTACTGGCCGGGGAGGGGCAGGGGGAGTGGAAGTCCACCAAATGGGTGGAGCAATACAAGATCTGGCAGAGCCTCTACGGCAAGGACTACGAAGTCCCCATCCCGGCCGGGCCCCATGTCATCGAGATCGAGAACACCGGCAAGGACTGGGTGGAGGTCAGCCCGTACACCTTCACCGGCTGCCGCGATCCGCAGTATGCCCAGATGGACACCTACGGCCTGCGCACCGATGACTTGGCCCTCGTATGGCTGCACGACCGGGAGAGCAACTGGTACAGCGACAAGTACGGGCGCACACCCGGGGCCGTGCGGGGCCTGCAGGTGCCGCTGACCGGCCTGCGCGATGGGGCTTACCGGCTGGAGTGGTGGGACACCCGCCAGGGCACGGTGCTGCAGACCACCAGGGCCACATGCGCCGGGGGGAAGCTCCTGATCCAGGCGCCGGACTTCACCCGCGACATTGCGGTGAAGGTGATGCAGTAGCGTGGAGGCAGCTCAGGCGCTGTAGTCCTCAGATCACCGGCGCGCCGAAATGGTGCTTGACCCACCGGGCGATGGCGGCATTGGTCTGCTGCGGGCACTCGAGGTTGACGAAGTGCCCCGCCCCCTGCAGGATCACCACCTCGCTGGGCCCGCCCAGTTGGTCGAGGCGCAGTTGCTGGCGTAGCACCTCGGCCTCCCCGGCGCGGTAGTGCGTGCGGCCGCCGTAGATCCCCAGCACAGGGCACTTGATGGCCGGCAGCCAGGGCACGGCGTTGAAGGCGCGGACGCTCGGCCAGATGACGTCATAGTTCGCCTGCGGCATCCGCGCGATGATCTCCTCGCGCCGGGCCTCGACCCACTGCCGCACCTCCGGGTACGCCCCCTCGACCCACATCTCGGGCAGATAGCGCGCGTTGAGCGCCAGGTCGGGGAAGGAGTCCACGAGCACGATCCCGCGCACCAGCGTCGGGGCCTCGTGGGCGATCTGCAGGGCGATCATGCCCCCCAGGGAGTGGCCCATCAGCACCCGGGCCTGCCCCTGCATGCCCTCCGCCACCCACCCGGCCAGCCCCGATAGCGACCGCCCGACCTCCCGCGCCACTCCGCCATGGTACGGCAGGTCCGGCACCCACAGCAGCCACCGGAGTGACTCAAGGTGGGGGACCTGCGGGTGCCAGAAGCGGCTGTCGCAGCCGAAGCCGTGGATGAGCGTGATTGAGGCAGGCATGAGGGCAGATTCGCGTTGCGAGGTGCGAGCACCTGCGGTGGGCGGGGGCCGTCAGCGCCGGAGGCGCGGCCGACGACGGCGACCCGCTCGGAGGAGGCCGGGGGCGCCAACCGGTCGTGGGGCCCCGCCCCTACGGGGCACCCCACGACTCCATCGAGGAGAGGAGGGGGGTACCGGGGTGACGGGGGCTTCCGCCCCCGCCTAGACTGAGCCGCGCCTCCGGCGCCAACGGCCCCCACCGGTTGCCGTTGAGGCCCGGAGGGCCGACTCAATCTAGGCGGGCGCGGCAGCGCCCGTCCGCCGGCTCCCTCATTCCCCCTTCGAAGGGCGTCGGGAGGCTTCTGTGCATCGAGCCGTGGCACCCTCGGGGCGCTACGGTCGCGACGGCAGGCCGGTCAGGCTCGTGATCCACACCCAGTTGCCGCGCTGCTTCTTGACTGGCTCGCCGCCGAGCAGCAGCAGGTCGCGGCCCTGCCGCACCGGCGCGGCGCAGGCCGTGGCGCGGGGCAGCCTGCCGACCGGGCTGTACGTGCGGGCCGCGGGGTCGTAGCGCAGGACCTCCGCCGTGAAGCCGAAGTCATCGCCCTGGCCGGCGCACTCCTCCTCGGTGGCGGTGAAGCCCCCGCACAGGAGCAGGCCGCCGCGGCCGTCGGCGACGGCGGTCCAGGCGCGGTTGGCGGCCGGGGCGTCCGGCAGTCGCTCCCAGTGGTCGCCGCGCGGCGAGTAGCAGTAGGCGTCGCTGAGGTTCCGCACGACCTTCCGGTCATCCAGACGACAGCCGCCGAAGACATAGAAACGCCCGCCGCAAGCCGCGGCGGCATGGATGACGCGCGCGGGGCCCGGCAGCGGCGCCAGCGTCCGCCAGCCGCTCTCCAGGTCCTGGAGGTCCAGGGCGAACAGTGTGGCCGTGGCCTGGTCGAGCTTGCCCGGGTCGGGGGTGCCGCCGACGACATACAGCGTGTGGCCGATCCGCCCGCCGGCGGCATAGACACGCGGCGCGGGCAGGCGCGGCAGGCTTTCGGCCGTCAGCCGCCCCCCGTGCCAGCGCAGGCGTGTGCAGCGGTCCGAGCCATGCTGCCCGTCCCCGCCGCCGATGAGGCACAGGGCCTGTCCCGTCCCGGTCCCGACCGCATCCCCGACGGGCTCGGGCAGCAGGCCCACGGCTTCCCAGCGGTCTGCCGCCACGTCATAGGCCGACACGTCGCACAGCCAGCGCTTCTGACCGCCCTGCCAGGTCGTACCCCCGGCGCACAGCACCCGGGTGCCGACGGAGGCGACGCAGTGCCCGCCGACCGGCGTCGGCAGGTCGGCGCCGTGGCGCCAGACCAGGTCACTCTCGGCGGCCCACACGGCGCCGACGGCCGCCACCGCCAGACAGGCAGTAGCCACGGTGCGGATAGTCATGTATGCTATCATGCGGTGTCAGCGTCCCTTCGGGCCCGTCGTAGTCCCGGCGGCGCAGCCTTTCCCGCTGGCGGCTCGATGCACCTGCCGCCGAGCCGCTAGGTGCACCCCGCAGCCACGCCGCAGGAACCCGACCCGCGCCGGGGCATGACCCGGCCGACATCGTCGCAGAGGTACAGTTCATGTCGAAGCATCCGTTGCTGATTGCCGCGCTGCTGATCCTGGCGGCCTATCTCGCGCTGGCCGCCACTTCGACGGTCTGGGGCACCGATGAGCCGCGCTTCTCCGGGGCAGCCGTCAACATGGTGCGCAGCGGCAACTACCTGTACGCCACCTTCAACGGTGAAGTGCGCGCCTACAAGCCGATCATGATCTACTGGCTCATGTCGGTGCCGGTGCGCCTCTTCGGGCCGACCGCGTTCGCCTGCCGCTTCTGGTCGCCGGTAGGGGCGGCGTTGGCCTGCCTGCTGACTGGCCTGATCGGCCGACGGCTCTTTGACGAGCGCACGGGCCTGATGGCCATGGTGTGCCTGGCGCTCTCGCCGCTGATGATCCAGTGCGGCGCCGCCGCGACAGTGGACGCCGTGCTGCTGGCGGTGATCGTCGGGGCCATGCTGACCTTCGTCGCAGCCCTGCAGCGCGGCCCCTCCGTGGGGCACTACGCCCTGCTGCTTGTCCTCACGGCGGCCGCCCTGCTGCTCAAAGGCCCGGCCGGGCTGCTGGTGCCGGTGTTCATCATCCCGCCGACCTGGTGGCTGCTGCGCAGGCAGACGCCGCTGCGCTTCTCGTACCTGGTCTGGGTCGAGGTCATGCTGCTGCTGGGCGTGGGAGTATTCCTGGTCTGGGCCCTGCCGGCCAACCGCGCGACGGCCGGGGTCGTCCTGCACCAGGGCATCAGCGAGCACGTCGTGGGCCGGGCGCTGCACCCGATGGAGGGCCACGGCACGTATTCCGTCACGATGCTACCCTACTATCTCCTGGCGGTTCTGGCCGCCTTCTTCCCCTGGACGCTCTATCTGCCCGGCGCCATCTCGGCGACGCTGGGCCGGCGGCTCGGCTCGCCGCTGGTGCGCGCCCTGCTGATCGGCTGGACCATCCCCGTCCTCGGCCTGCTCACGGTCGTGGCCACGAAGCTGCCGCACTACGCGCTGCCGGTGTGGCCGGCCCTGGCGCTTGCCGTGGCGGCCATGTGCCAGGCCGCCAGCCGGGGTGAACTGGCCCCGCGCGACGAGGCCTGGCTGCGCCGGGGCGTGTGGTTCATGGCCCCGATTGGCGTGCTGCTGGCCGTGGGCCTGGCCGTATGGCCCTGGCTCATGCCGACCACCGCCATACGCCTGCCCGCGGCGCTGATTGCCGTGGTGTTCCTGGCGATGACGATCCTCGCGGTCCGCTACCACCGTCGCGGCAGCCACACCCGGGCCTTTGGGACGCTGGCGGTGGGCATGGCGCTGTTCTTCGCCCTCGCCACCGGCGTCATGGCGCCGGCGCTGGAGCAGTACAAGATCGGCCCGGCCTTCGGCCGGCTGCCGGCCATCCAGTCCCTCCCGCGCGACATCCCCATGGCCGCCTCGGGCTATCGCCGCTCCGAACTGGTCTTCAGCCTGGATCGGGGGAACATCGAGATGCTGATGGGCGCCCCGGCGGTGGACGCCTGGGTGCAGCAGCCGCAGCCGGGCCTGCTGTTCATCAGCGACAGAGCCCTGCGCAAGCTGGAGGAGCGGCTCGGGCCGCAGGGGATGAAGGTAGTCGCGGCAGTCGAGGGACTGGACTTCGAGGAGGCCCGGTGGGTCAAGGTCCTGGCCGTGCAGCGCCCCGGCCATCCGCCCACCGCACCAGCATCGCCGGCAGCACCTACGTCGCCCCCGGCCCCGGCCGCACCCCCGGCCCCGCCCGGAGCGGGGTAGACGCAACCCGGCGTGCACTACCGACCGTCACACCGACGCCGCGTCGGAGCGCCCGGCGTCACCATACCCAGCCAGGAGGCTGAAGCCAATGAGTCAGTTCGAGAACGTCACCGCCGTCCGCGAAGCCAACATCCACTTCGACGGGCAGGTGACCAGCCGCACGATCCTGTTCCCCGATGGCACGCGCAAGACGCTGGGCATCATGCTGCCGGGCGACTACGAGTTCGGCACCGCCGCCGCCGAGACCATGGAGATTCTGGCCGGCGATCTGACCGTCAAGCTGCCGGGTAGCGACGCATGGGTCGCGTTCGCCGCGGGGCAGACCTTCGAGGTCCCCGCCAACTCGAAGTTCCAGTTGCGCGTGACGGCCGTCACCGACTATTGCTGCTCCTACGCGGAGTAGGGAGGCATCGGGGTCTGTAGGGCGGGGTACGCCCGACAGGGGTCTCGGGCGATGGGGCGGTACGCCCGACACTCTTGTCGGGCGACGGGGCGATACGCCCGACAGGAGTGTCGGGCGTACCAACGCCCCCCCCGCCCTACAGACCCCCCCCCGCCCTACCGTTCCGGCAGCTTGCCCCCGCAGTCGGTGAACACATTCCCCTCGCGCACTGTCGCCTCCCATAGCCCCGGCACGCTCTCGACCACCCCGACGGCGCAGCGGCTGATGACATTGCCCCGGACCAGGTTCGGCAGAGGCTTGCCGAGGCGGTCTGGCCCCAGCCACAACGCCGCGCAGCGCGGCTCGTCGAAGCCACTGATCTGGTTGTCGCGCAGCTCGTAGCGGCTCTGCACGCTCACCGCCTGCCGCACCCCGCTGACCTCGCCCCGGCTGATCTGGTTGCCCACGAAGCGGCTGGTCTCGCTGCCGCTGTTGTCGAGGATGACCGGGTTCAGGCACCCGGTGAGGGTGTTGTCATGGAGGCTCCAGTTGGCCGGGCCGGGTGGGCATATCTCGAAGCCGTCGCCCACCTTCATGTCGCGTGGTGCTTTGAGCTTGAAGCGCAACGTGGCCGGGTCGTAGCTGTCAATGACTGACGTGCCGGCCACCTTGCCGCTGTCCAGCCAGATGATCTGCCAGCCCTGGTACTGATGGGTGTAGCGCCACTCCAGCGGCAGCGACGCCTCCATGAAGGTCGTGCTGTCAATCACCTGTGTCACGGCGGAGGCGGCGCGTCCGGTCACGAGTCCCGTGCCGCAGTTGCGCACCAGGTTGCCGTGGACCGTCAGGTGCAGCGCCGGGTCGCGCAGCCGCAGGCCCGTGACCCGCGGGTCGCACTCGCCCCGGACGTAGATCTGGTTGTCGGCGATCGTCACCTCGGAGGCATCCACGCTGATCCCGGTGCGGTTGGCCGGCCTGTCCCCGGCATACGTCATGTCAATGATGTTGTTGCTGATGACGGCGCTACGCGAGGGATACGAGCCCCAGTCGAGGGGGGCATCCGGCTTGTACCATGGCAGCGACGGCCGCACGGTGGCGCTGGAGACGGTGATCGCGTTGCCGTTGTAGTTGATGAACAGGTTGTTCGAGATGACCACCTGCGAAGAGCCATGGTTGACCGCAATGCCGCCGCAGCGCCCGAGGCCCTCGAAAACGTTGTCGCAGACGAACGCCTGCCCGCAACCGAGTTCGTTGAGGTCCTCATAGCGGTGGCTCATGTCGCCGACGGTGATGGCGCCAGTGTTGCGGAAGTACGACCCGACGACCCGCAGGAAGCGCGCCGGCATCTCGGCGGCATGCCACCCCGCCCCATCCACGCGGCAGTACAGGATGCTCGTGTTCTCCGCGCGGTCGTTGTTGTTGAAGGCGTTGGCCGCGCAGTCGGTGACGCTGCAGCGCAGGTACGTCAGCGACTTCTGGTACTGCGGCGGCTCGGTCTTGCCCGCCCGCGCCGGTCCCTGCGCATAGAACGCCTCGTTGGACATGCGCCGGGCGTGGACGTTCTCGATCAGCACCCGCTCCGTCCCCGACATCCCCACCGCGTTGCAGCCCTTGAGGCCGTTGGGCCAGTAGCCGTAGCCGCTGCAGGTCCGGAACGACAGCGGCGCCTCGGCCAGCCCCGTGTGGCCGACCATGGTGAAGTTGCGGATGGTCACTTCCGTCCCGCCCGACAGCGAGAAGCAGGAGCCGTCGCCGTCGCTGATGTCGAGCACGGTGGTGGTGGCGGTCGCCCCCTCCAGGACCAGACCCGCCGGCTTACTCACCCGCAGGCCACCGGGAATGCGGTAGTGCCCGGCAGGGAAGAGCACGTTGCACTTGTTGCGGAGGGCCAGGTTGATGGCGCGTTGCAGGGCCTCGCGGTCAGTGTGCCGGACGACGGCGTCGGGGGCCGCGCGGTTGGCCGCTTCGCTGAGGGTCAGCACCTTGCCCTCGATCTTCTGGATGGTGGCGACCAGTTGGTCCCGGGCCGAGAACGTCACCATCTGCCCCGGCTTCCATTCCTGGCGCTTGAACCGCACCTCCACCCCGCCGCTCAGCGGCTGCCAGTCGTGGGTGACCGGCACCTTCGCACCCGCCCAGGGCTGAGCGATGTCGCCCTTCCAGCGGAACGTGACCGGGTCAGCGCCGTCAATCTCCACGATGTACGCCAGCCAACTCCCGGCGCTGCCATCGTAGCCGCGCATTTCCAGGGAGTCGCCCAGCGCGCGGCTGGTGGAATAGGGCTCCCCTGGTCCGTACTGCCTCGGCCCCACGTAGCGGATGTTGCACCTCGAGACCGTGACCTGCTGGCCGACCTGGAAGTCACCCACGTCGGCCACGGTGATCTGGTTCGAGCCGGCGGCGGTGGTGGCTGTCGTCTCGAACTCCGACCCCGAGGCGCCCACGTCGCGCACGTTCAGCCATCCGCCCGTCCCCGCTTGGGGCAGCGCCTCCCAGCGCACGTTGTCAATGGTGTAGATCACGTCCTGCTTGGGTGACCCGAGGTACAGCGCGAGGTTGGCCACGCGGCGCAGGTCCCAGCCGAAGTCCTGCAGGCAGAGCGTGATCCCCTTGTTCCAGCCGGGCTTGAGCGTCCCCAGGGCGACCGTCACGGCATCCTTGCGGTCCAGGGCGCACAGCTGGGCGCCGAAGTACACGGCGTCGGGGGTCTCGAGGAACAGGTCCATGACCAGCAACTGCCGGGCCGACCAGTTCGGCTCCGTCTTCGGGTACAGCCACAGTGCCGGCCAACTGGGCTTCTCGGAGCCCTTCGCGACCACACGCAGGGCCCACTGCCCGTCGGTGGCATGCTCCTGCACCCGCGTGCCGCTGATGTTGTCGCGGAGCACGAACGGGTTGTCCGCCTCCGTCTCGAAGGACGCCACCTTGCCGGTGGCCGGCGCGGGCGGCACGACGGCGTCCGTCTGCGCCAGGCAGGCCGCGAGTGGCGCCAGCAGCATCGCGACCATGCAGACGACGGACTTGGCGGGGTGGCAGGTCATGTCAACTCCTCGTAGCTAGCGCAGCTTCTCCAGCATCTCGCCGATCTCGATCCGCACCACATCCACACAGGCCCGGTCGCGCGGCTTGTCCCAGGCCATCTCGGGAGCCTTGTACTCCGAGATATTGGCCCCCCGAGCCGACAGCACCCGATCCGCAGCCCCGGCCAGTAGCTTCCGGGCCTGCGGCAGGAGCCTGTGCCGTGGCTGCGTGCGCTCCAGTTCGCCCACCCGGTCGCGCAGCAGGCACAGGTACTCGAAGTCGCCGACACTCTCCCGGATCGCCTCCATGTGCTTGCCCGCGGTGACGGAATCCGGGGCAATGAATAGCGGCGAGTAGGAGGTGTCCTTCTGCACGTAGTCGTTCCACGAGCTACCCCCGCCGTTGCCACCGAAGGCCCAGAAGAAGCTGCCCTCCGCGCCCATCGCGAAGGCGCTCCAGGCCTGCAGGCGGTAGTAGGCGAGCGGATCGAGGGGGCGGGTCGGCCCCCAGCATGAATACAGGCACAGACCCTTCCCCGCAGTTCGCTGTCGCCGGTAGACCTCCATCTGCGCGTCGTCCGACGCGGCCATCAGCGACGGGCGGTGCGGACACATGATGTCCACCGCCGCCAGCAACTCCGGCGTGCAGCGTTCCACGGGCCGCGTGCCGTCATCCCAGATGGACACGGCCGGCTCGGCTGCCTTGATGGCCTGCGACCAGGCGATGATCAGGCGGTCCTCCTCCACGCTCTGCGGCTCATCCAGCAGCAGCAGGAACAGGCGCTCCGGGCCGATCCCGAGCGTCTTCAGGTGCGCCACCCAGAAGTGGATCCAGGTCGCCACCTTCGTGGCAAACAGCGGGTCATCCGGCTTCGGCCCGGGGAGGCCGTCCACCCGACAGAAGACCTGGTAGCGGCGGGCCTGTGGCCAGTCGCGGACCCAGTTGTCCAGGTTGCGGGTGCTGGGCGGCTTGGCGAACCGCCCGGCGGCGTCGAACTCACCCAGCGGGAGAGTGCCCGACGTCGCCCAGGGCGAGTCCACGAAGCGGCTCTGCAGGTGGGCGATGAAGGCCGCCCGGTTCTGGGGCGTCACGCCGAACAGGTTGCCGTCGGTGTAGTCCCAGCCGCCGACATGCAGCCTCGGCCGGGCGGGGAACTGCAGGTCGAACACCCGCACCGTCAGGGGCACGCGCAAGGGCCTGGCGGTCGCGCCCTCGATCCGCAGCGTCCCCCGGTGTATGCCCGGGGCCAGGCCACTGGCCGTGACCGAGAACCAGACCTGTCGGGTCATGCCCGCGGGCAGGGACACCTCGGTGCGGTCGTCGCGTGCCGTGAGTTCGGGCAGTGCCGCCGCCACCAGCACCCCCGCCGGCGTGTCCGTCCAGGCCACGTCATGCACGCGGATCCCGGTGGCCGCGAAGCCCGCCGGCAACCCCTCGAAGGCCAGCCTGGCGGCCATGGCCTGCGCGGTGCAGTTCGTGAGGTTCAGGGCACAGGCCCGGGTCTCGCCCTGCATGGCCGCGACGGCGAGTGCGGGAGGGGGTGGGGAGGAGGGCAGGTCCATGGGAGCCAGATAGTCCCACGGGTTAGCGCGCCAGGCTACCAGCGGCGGCCGCCCCAGCACCGCGCGCGCCGCGCCCTGCAGCGCATAGATGCGCTCATGCACCCGGTCGAACGGCAGCACCCCGCGGAAGGTCTTCGGGTCCACCGCCGGCAGGTCCTGGATCGGCCCCTCGAGGGCCGCTGCCTCACGCAGGAGACGCTGACGTGCCGCCGCCGGAAGCTTCGCTCGCTCCAACGCGGCGCGGACCGTCTCCAGGTCCAGGCCCAGGCGGCGCTTGAGCGTGGCCATGAACGGATCGGCGTCGAAGTACTCGGGCGGGTAGTTGACCGCCCGGCCGGGCAGAGCCGCCTGCAGCCACGTCTCCTCGCCCCGATACACCTCGATCTCATCCACGAAGGTGCAGTTGCCTACCGGGGCGATCAGCAGTTTGACATACCGGCCGTGCGTGCGCAGGCTGTTGGTCTGGAAGCGCTGCACGGTGTACGTGCCATCGGGCGCCGGGGGTGTGCTGCTGAGCTTCAGCAGGTCGCCCAGCTCGTGATAGGCCCGTCCATCCGCGCTCACCAGGACCCGGATGGCCGAGGGCCACTTGACGCCCGCGATCCCCGCGGCGGAGTTGAACGACAGGCCCCGAATGGGGATGTCGGCGCCCAGGTCGAGGGTGATGACCAGGTCCTGCATCCGCACCCAGCCCACGGTGCTCTTCTGGGTCCAGAAGTACCCCACCGTGTACTGCCCGTCGGTGAGCTGCGTGGTGTCTCCGGGGTCGGTGCAGTAGGGATAGCCCGGCGTCGGCTGCAGTGTATAGCGCTTCCCGCGCGCCACGTTCTCAGTGGTGACGCCGCCCGGCCGGGCCGCGCGCAGCGCCTGCGCTTCCTCCGGGGAGATGACCTGGACTTCGTCGAAGGCGACGCGGGCGGCTGGGGCGCTGCGGTCGGGGGAGTGCAGTCGCGTGAGGTCGCTCCACAGCTCCACCACCGCCGCCCCGCCCTCGCCCGTGGTGAACTCGGCGAAGTACGGCTGCCAGACCCCGGCGGGGCCCTCGCCGACCAGCCGGACCAGTTCAGCCCCCTCGGCCCCCGCCAGGCGCAGCCGCACCACCGGTCTGCTGTCTCCCTCGGCCTTCATGGCGCACGTCAGCACCAGCCGGGCGCGAGCGGGCAGGGAGATGGCCTGCGTGACCGGCTGCGTCGCCAGGCCCGCTGGCGCGACATGCTGCAAGGAGTCATTCCCGCTGTAGCCGTCGGCGTTGGTGCAGGCCCAGCGGCCGCCCGCCGGCACGACCCAGCCCTCCGGCAGCCGGCCATCGGCTGCCGACAGGCGTGTGAAGCCGCCGTTGTGCACCAGCGGCTCGGCGGCCCAGAGGACGCCCGACGACAGCGTCAGCAGGACTACGAGTCCCAGGAGCCTCGCCCTACCCGACCCCTCATGCTGCCGGCCAACCATGGCGCGCCTCGCTTGCTGTGGGCTACGTACGGGGTCCAGCGGCCACCGGTCACGGAGATGCCTCTGCCTCCGGCCACAGAGCCCGCACCGCGCCCCCCACTTCCCCTTCCGGTTCGGCGTTCCTCCTCGCCTCCTCCTGGCAGGAGGCCCACGCCGCTGACGGAGGAGCCCACTGTGGCACGGACGGACGAAGGAAGAAAGGAGGAATGTGCGCCCGGCGTGCGAACTGACGGGCTTGGCCGTCTGAGGCCAGAACCGACCAAGAACGAAGGTGCAGCAATGCGCAGCAGAGGTTTCACGCTCATCGAGCTATTGGTAGTCATCGCGATCATTGCCATACTGGCCGCGATCCTCTTCCCCGTGTTCGCCAAGGCCCGCGAGAAGGCGCGGCAAGCCAGTTGCCAGTCCAACGAGAAGCAGATCGCCCTGAGCATCCTGATGTACTGCCAGGACTTCGATGGCAGGTTCTCGTCGCAGTGGATCCACCCCGGCCCGTACTACTGCTGGCCGGACCTCCTGGTCCCGTACATGAAGAACAGCCAGGTGCTGCGGTGCCCGTCGAACCAGAACCTCAAGACGGGCGTGGGCATACTGCAGACCAACTACGGCGTCAACGACCCGCACGTGACGGTGGATGGCGGCGGCTCCAACACCGAGTCGCTAGACCACTACGCCCGCCCCGCCGAGGTCATCATGCTGGCCGACTCGGCGACGACCGGCACCCAGGTCTGCCCGAGCATCTACTGCCCGATCGAAGTACCCGGCCGCTTCAGCGGCACCTACTCGGTGGGGATGATCCACAACGAGGGCACGAACTGCGGGTTCGTGGACGGCCACGTGAAGTGGCTCAAGACCCAGCAGATCAGGCAGACGCCCACCGCGACCAGCGACATGTGGGGGCATTTCGGTTAGGAGTGCCTCGGCGCCCCGCCGCCCGGACGCGGTCCCCTGGTCTGCGGCAGGTCGGCCCGGTCCCGCTCGGATCGCCTGTCGCGGTCAGCCTCTGTCACCTGCTCCAGGATCCACCAGGCGCAGGCCGCCACGCCCACCGCCAGGCTCACGCCCCGGATGATGGCGGGTCCCCATTGAGGCTGATCCCCTCTCGCGAGGCCCACCGCCGCGGTGAGCCACCCCAGCGCCACGATCCCCAGGGCCAGCAGGGCGGCGTTCCGGCTGGCGCGCTTCAGCAGGTCCAGCATGAGGCGCTTGGATGCCTCGCCCGTGGGACTCGTGGGCCGCGTCTGTCGCAGCCTCCGGATCGCCTTCCGCAGTTGGTCGGCCACCCACCAGAGGAAGGGGATGACACCTGCCGCCAGGCCCACACGCAGCACGGTCGCGAGCAGTCCGACGTGCAAGACCAGCGAAGCCGACGCCACCATGGAGAGCGCCAGCATGACCAGTGCGGCCCTCCCGAGGGCCCGCCACAGCTCCGCTCCCCAGTGCTCCTCCCCCCGGAACACCCTGAACTCGCCGCGGCATGAGGGGCACATGTTCCAGGGCGTCCGGGGTGTCACCGACATCTTCGCCTGCCAGGGCGCCATCTGGTCGGTCTCAGCCGAGCCCAGGGCATCGGTCCAGTCTCCTGCGACCGTCATGAGCAGCCAGCGGGTCGGGATCCCTCGGGGTGGCGTGGGACAGAAGCCCTCGCCGAACGTGGCTACGACCATATCATCGGGGTAGGACTCGAGGCCTGCATCTACACTGGCGCCACACAGATCGCACATCCCCCCGGGTCCTCGGCGTAGGTAGCTTCCCCAGAGGGAGCCGAGCAGATGAGAGAGGGCAGAGGGCGGGGCGCTGGTCGCTCCTGGGCCGTGTCTGCCCCTTGGGGCGAGCAGACCGCCTCCGCACGACAGACACTGAGCGTCGTGGGCGAGCACCTCGGCGCCACAGAACGGGCAACGTCTGTTGCCGGTCAGTCCCCCTGACATGGTTCCCTCCCGAAGTCCTTGCTGCACTTCCGGAGCAACCCTGTCTCTACCCTCGCCCCCGGGCAAACGGTGATCGCCGGCGTGGCCGGACGGAGACCGGCGCTGCTATCTCACTGCCGCGCCCGCCCCTCCGCGTCCGCCGCCTTCAGCGCCGCCACGACATCGGCCGGCGCGACGGGCCGCGGCTCGTTGTGCATGGTATCCCCCTCGGCGCACGCCGCCTCCGCGACCTTCAGCAGGTCCTCGTCAGGCGCGTCCGGCGGCAGGCCAATCTGCTCGAGCGTGAGGGGGAGGCCGATCTCCTCGCAGAAGTCGTAGACCTCGTCCACCATCTCCCGTGGCTGATCGGTCAGGAACAGCCCCGCTTGCGTGCCGATGGCCACCTTCTCCCCGTGCATGGCCCCGTGGGTGGCCGGCAGGACCGTGAGGCCGTTGTGGATGGCATGGGCGGCGGCCAGGCCGCCGCTCTCGAAGCCCAGCCCCGAGAGCAGCGTATTCGCCTCGACGATCCGCTCCACGGCCGGCGTGATTGCCCCACTCTCGGCGGCGCGCTTGGCCATGGCGCCGTACTCCAGCAGCGTCTCGTAGCACAGCCGCGCCAGCTCATACGCCGCGTATGAGCCCAGGTCGCCACTCATGTTGGCGGAGAAGGCCTGGCGGCAGGAGTAGGCCTCAAACCACGTGGCGAGCGCGTCGCCCATCCCTGAGACCAGGAAGCGTATCGGGGCCGTGGCGACGACCTGCGTATCCACCAGCACCAGGGCCGGGTTGGTCGGCAGGAACAGGTAACGCTGGAACTGGCCGTCGGGGGTGTAGACCACGCTGAGCGCGCTCGTCGGCGCATCGGTGGAAGCGGCGGTCGGCACCGACGCGGCGGGCACACCCGCCGCGAACCCCGCGGCCTTGGCGGTGTCGAGTGACTTGCCGCCGCCGATGCCGGCGATGCTGCTCGCGCCGAACTCGCGGGCGGCCTGCACCACGCGCTCGATCTCGTCATCACAGCATTCGCCGCCGAAGCGCTCGACGCGCAGCTCGACGTCCTGCTCAATGGCGGTGCGGAAGGCGGGGAGGACGTTGTCGCAGACGAAGGGGCTGCAGATGGCGAGGGCCTTCGGGCCGAACCGCTTCAGTTCCTGGCCCAGGCGCGCCATGGCGCCCACGCCCTGCACATAGCGTCCGGGGAATATGGTCGTGCGGAACACGGACATCACCTGCCGATCGGGGTTCCACGGGCCAGACGGGGTGCGCGGCACCGCTGTCCTGGCAATTGCCTGGCCATAACGTATCATTCTGCGCAGCCGCTCCGGCCACCTGCTCGCACGTCCTCCGCCAGGCACGGCGGTAGCGGCTTCCCCTTCGGTCCGGGCTCTTCAGCTCCGCCTACAGCGCCTCGAAGAGCAGCAGTTCGGAGGTCAGCGCGCCGGGCAGGCGGATCGTCAGGCCCTGATTCATCAGCACCGCCCCCTCGATCTCGCAGGACTGGCCCGTGTTGTCGAAGGTGACCCGGTAGCGGCGTCCGACATCCAGGCCGCGTAGTCGCAGCAGGTACTCCGGCTCCGTCGGCGCCGACAGTTGGAACAGGCCGCAGAGACCGCGGGTCCGGTCCCGCGAGGCCAGTTCGAGCACGCCCCACCCCTGCGGGTCCGGGCCGGGCAGTTCCGGGGTGTGATGGTAAATGCGCCCGGTGTCCATGATCGGGCGGACGAAGTCCTTATATAGCTCGACCAGGTGCCGCAGACCCGCCAGCAGGTGCGGGTTCCATTGCGCTTCCCGGGGCTTGGGGAAGCCGATGGTGGGGCGGACGAACAGCAGCAGACGCGACTGGAAGTCGAAGTCCGCCTTGGTGTACGCGCTCTGCCCGCCGATGAGCCGGTCCACGTACTCGGGCGGCAGTGCCATCGTCATCCCGTTGGTGATTGTGAAGGAGCGCGGGGCGATCTGCCAGTCCGTGACCCAGGTGTGGCTGAAGCGGCGCACCATGCCGATGTCCGTCCGCCCACCGCCGCCCGCGCAGTTCTCGAAGATGACGTTCGGGAAGCGCGCCCGCAGGCGGTCGTAGATGCCGTAGAGCGCCTCGTAGTAGCGCCAGTAGCCGTTCTCGACATACCCGTCGCGCACGGTGCGCAGCCCCGGGCCCGGGTTCGTGTTGTAGTCCAGGCGGAAGAAGTCGAGTGCGTTGTCCTCGATCACCCGCGCGATCTGCGCCTCCATCCACTGCGCCGCCTCGGGGTTGGTCAGGTCAATCAGCCCGCCGATCCGCGACTGCCCGTCATAGGCCACCGCGAACCACTCGGGGTGCTCCCGGGCGGTCTGGCTCTCCTCGCCGATGCGCTCGGCGTCCATCCACAGCCCCCACAGCATCCCCTTGTTGTGGACGAGGTCGCGGAAGGGCTTCAGGCCCTCGGGGAAGCGGTCGCGGTTGACTTCCCAGTCGCCCACCGTGCTCCACCAGTTGGCGCCGGGCGGAGCGTACCAACTGGCGTCCACGAAGAACACTTCCGCACCGAAGTCGGCGGCAACCTCGATGGCGTGGATGACCTCGTCGTGCGTGATCTCGATCTCGGGGCCGATGCCCGACTCGACCCAGCCGCCGCGCCCGCGCGGCTGGGGCATGAAAACGCTCTGGCGCAGGTGGTCGTGCATGGCCTGGAGCGCGGCATCCAGATCGCCGAACACGGGGCCCATGTGGACCTCCGGGGTCTGGACTGTCTCGCCGGGGGCGATCACGCGCTGTGGCGCGGGGGCGTCGGGCCCGAGGCGGAAGGCCAGGCGCGCCGTCTGGTCCGTCGTGCCGGCGTCGGCGTCGAGGTCGAACTCGAAGCTGTAGCCGCCCGACCAGGCGAGCTGGGCGACGAAATGCTCGCCCGTGGCGTTGTTGCGCAGGACGAAGAAGGGGTGGCGATGGCGGTCGCGCCGGTAGCGGCCGTCCACGCGGTAGGCGGCCAGGGGCAGGTCATGCCAGCCGAAGTCACCCTCATTGCCCCAGTGGGTGTTGCCGAAGTAGCCCAGCGAGCACAGGGCCTGCCCGCTGTCCCCCAGGTGGGAGCGCCAGCGGCCGGTCTGCTGCAGGACGCCGCTCCACGAGGCCACCGCCGACAGCGCCGCCGGGGCCGCGCCGGTGTTGGTGATCTCCAGCCAGCGGGTGAAGATGGCGGTGCCGTCGAGCCGTGTATGGACCGCCACCGTGACGGGCCGGACGCCGTGCCGCAGCGTCACGACGGTGTGGCTGCCCGTGTCGTCACGGGTAGTCTCGACGCCGCCCCACTGCCAGTCGTGGGTCAGGGCCTGGCCATCCACCTCCAGCCAGAAGGCCTGCGGGGTCGGGTGGCCGGCGGGATTGACGCGGCCGTCGTAGTAGGGCACATAGCCCGCGGCGTTCCAGCCTCGGCCCACGAAGCTGCCGCTCAGAAGCGACTCCTCATAGACATTCATGCCGCTGCGATAGCTGATGATAGGTTGGTCGCCCCCGCTCACCCACACGTCGGTCCAGTCTGCGTCCGCTCGCCCTTCGGTGGTCATCGGCTCCTCCTGGTGCCACTGCACTCTCGATTGGTCAGCACGTGACAGGACGGTGGCTTCTCCCCCCGCCCCCCACCGCACTCCCCAACTGGCGTCTGCATGTCGCTCTCATTCGCCTTCCGGACGGTGCACATGCCAGTTCAGCTCATTCAGCAGGCTCCGGGCTGAACTGACGAGTGGCTGCGGTCCCTGCACGGAGGTCTCCATCCCGAAGGTCAGCGCCGCGCCGAGAGACGGCGCCACGTAGCGCTGCAAGCGGCCGTACCTGCCGCTGCACAGATGGACGAAAGGCACCTTGAGCTCCCGCCTGAGCAAGACTGTCGTCCGGAACGCCTCGATCACTTCGTCATCGCTATCCGCGCGCACAACAATCTTGGGGATATCGGCGCCACGCGAGACGAAGTCGCTCAAGTGCTCGAGGACCTCCTCGCCGGTCAGGAACTCGCTCGGGGCGTGCGAAGACATGAGCACCTCGGCCCCCTGCGCGTGCACGCGGTCGATCAGGCGTTGCTGCCTCTCGATCGCCTGCTTGTCGCGGGTGCGCTCACGGGGCGCGGGGTCGTACATGTCGCCCATGATGTCGCAGGCAGCAGCACCCGCCTCGACGGCCAGCAGCAGCAGCTCAGCACGCCCTTCGTCGTCCACCTTGTCGGCGGCGAGATTGCCCGAGCGGTAGCACAGCGGCATCATCGGCCGTCCCGAGCAGTGGAACACCCGCGAGAGTTCCTCAAGCGTGAGCCTGTCGCGCCCCCAGGCTGCCAGACTCACCGCGAACGCTTCAGCGCCGTCGTGTTCGCACTTCAGAATGCTGGCGATGGTCGCTTCCGGTGTAGCTCCCTCGATGATGGCGGCGAGATAGGGCGACTGGAGCCTGAGGAACGATGGTCGCATGGATCCACTCCCTGAGTGTTGAGGTCAGAAATCCCACTTGAACTCGGGATTCTGGCATTTGACCACCTGGATGATCCGGCTGACCTCCAGGGCGTCGGCGTTCGCGATCGGGAACGGAACGCCTTCGCGCAGCGTGCGGTAGAGATGCCGGGCAGTCTCGATCTCCACGTAGACCCACATGTTCGTGTCGGGCTCGACCGTCTGCGTCTCGTCGCGCCACGGCAGGTCCGTGTCGCTCCAGTGGCCGCCGTTCAGAGGCGGCGAGCCTGTGCTGGCGGTCGCCTCGCAGAACTCGAAGCCTGGGTCGAGGTAGCGCAGGCGGATGTGCTTCTCGTCGGCGCAGATGAGGCTCCCTCGGCTCCCGTACACGGTGCAAAGGGCTCCGGGCAAGGCCACGTTGTTGCTGATCTCCAGATCGACGACGATCCCGTTCTCGCCAGTCAGGACGACCTTCACGTGGGTCTCCGCATCGGCGATGGTGTTGACGCCCTTCAGGTTGCCCCAGATGTCCGTCACCGGGCCGCCGATGAACTGCATGGCATGGTCAATGATGTGGGAGCCCCAGTTGTTCAGCTGGCCGCCACCGTACCGGAGGTAGGCCTGCCAGTCGGCCCGGCGAGAGAAGGCGTGGTGACGGCACAACTTGACCTGTATGATGTCGCCGAGGAGGCCGCTCCTGACGATCCCGAAGATCTGCTGCATGGCCGGCTCGAAGCGGTGATTGTGCAGGAAGAAGAGCTTCCCGGGGTAGTCCCGGTCGGCCTGGCGCAACTGCTCGACCTCGTCATGAGACATGGCGATGGGCTTTTCGAGCAACACGAACTTGCCGGCGGCAAGCGCCTGCAAGGCGTCAGCCACATGCGTCAGGGAACGCGTGGCGATGATCACCAACTCCACCTTGGGATCCGCCAACAGGTCCTCGGCATTGGTGTATCCGGCGCAACCGTAGTCCGCGACGAGTTTGTCTACCTTCGGCTGCTCGACATCGCAGCCCGCCACGACCTCGTACATGCCGGTCTGAGCGGCGAAGTGCGTCACGTGAACGGACCCGATGCGCCCGAGCCCCCAGGCTCCCAGCCTAATCGCTGACATGTCGAAGTCTCCTGTGCTTGAAGAGCTTCCTGGCCGAGCACGTCGCCGCACTCCCACACCGCGGCCACCGCCTGTGCTATGGTCGAGACGGCGATGGACGCCTGTGAAGCCCCAGGGCCTGCCCGTGTGGACGCCGGCTGAGACGTGTGGCGGGCGCTCCGATGGTGGCCTGGCTTCAGCCGAGATTGCTCCCGTGCTGCTTGAGCCGCGACTGAATCTCCGCAACATCAATGTCGCGGGGCGCTACGTCACGTTCCGCGGCCAGGGCAGCGGCCGTTCCCGCCGCCTCTCCGGTCAGCATACACGGACCAATCAGCCGCAACGTGTTGATCGCCTCGTGCGTGGCCGATATGCACCTGCCAGTGGCCAGGAGGCCGTCGATGCGTTGCGGGACCAGGCAGCGATACGGGAGGTCGTAGTCCAGCCCGCTCACATCGTAGAGCTTGTACCCGGTCATCTGTGCGCCACAGCGACCGATGGTGTCGCCGAACTTCCGGCTGCCCAGGATATCGCCCTCCGTGATCGTGTACTCGCCCTGGATCTTCCGACTCTCCCGCACACCGAGTTGGGGGCAGGTCAGCGCGATCCGCGCCCTCTCGTAGCCGGGCATGTGGGTCCGCAGGAAGACCAGCCCCCGCATGGCTCGCTTGCGGGCCTCGTTCTCGATGTGTGTCAGGTCACCGACGTTGACCGCCGAGAAGCCCGTGAACTTGGCCCCGCCATGTGCCGGGACCACTCCTCCCTGCTCCGCCAGCCTGGTCATGAGGCCCGCGTGGGCATCAGGCTCGTCCCTCCTGAACGCCTCAACTGTCTCTCGGTCAACGCCCTGGACCTCGCAGATGAGTGTGATGTCGTGGTTGTCCGTCGCCATCTCCACTCCGGCCGAGGCGCACACGTCGCCATCCGCGGTTGCATCAACCACGACCTTGGCGAGGATGGCCTCACGGCCCGACTTGCTCTCGACGATGAGGCCTCTGCACACGCCGTCAACGACAACAGCCGATGAGACCCACGAGTGGAGCAGGATGTCTGCTCCCGCCTCCTGCACCATCTCCACCGACAGCCACTTCACGAATTCGGCGTCCGAGTTGCAGTCCCCGGACGAGTTCCTCTCGCTGGTGAGACCCCCCACCTCGTCGAGGCGAGCGATGAACGCCTCGGACAGGCCCCGGATTGTCTGTGACTTGCCGTTGCCCATGCCCAGGTACCATGTGACGTTCGACCCCGTGATCATGCCGCCAAGGTAGCCATACCGCTCAACGAGCAGAGCGCTCGCGCCACTGCGGGCAGCGGCGATGGCGGCGTTGACACCTGACGGCCCTCCCCCGGCGACAACCACATCCACCTCCGCTCGGACGGGAATCGTTCTCGCCTGCTCTGTGAATGCTTCCATGGGACCACTCCTTCTCTTCACGGCCTCGGAACCGGGGATCCTGCAGTGGTGGGGCCTGTCCCTCTCGAGCACTCGTAGCGCCTGGGGCTGTTGGGTTCCCGGCCTTGGCAAGACGATGCTTGGTGCCTGCTCAAACGGCGCTACCCAGTCTGCTCCCCGGACCGCCTGGATGGTGCTTCCCGCTGTGAAGACATCGCCCCGTGTCTTCTTTGCTCTGGTCCCGCTTCCCTTCCGCGGCCGGCTTCCCTTGCGGGTGGAACTCCCGGCCCTGCGGTCCCGGCTGACCGTCCACCAGCGGCGATACCCAGGACTTGTTAGCACCTCTCCGGATGTCTGGTGGTGCTGGCTCCCCAACCTGGTCTGTATCCTGGCACTTTGTGGGAACCTGGCCGCCACAAACAAAAAGCCCTTCTGCTGGCTAGCAGAAGGGCCTGTGTGTAACGTATGGCGGGGCTTACGCGGCGACTTTCTGAACTACTTCCGCAGCGAGGAATGCCGGGAGATGGGCGAGAGGGTCGCCTGAATGCCCGGCTGTCCACGTTGGCTCCCCGCCCTGCACAATATCGGCAACTGGCTCAGAAGCGAGGAGTGCCGGGAGATGGCGGACGCGGTCTAGCAGTTTCCCGCGCGGAGTGGACGCTCTGCTCTCAGGCGGTACACAGAAGGGATGGCGAAGGCACTCATCGCGGCAGCATTGCCTCCGGTCATATCTGCTGCTTGCCGGGGTCTATGGCCGGCAGCGTGAGCGAGAAGGACATGTACTCCGTTTCCGGAGTCTCCTTCACTGACCACATCGCAGGGCTGAGCGGAAGTTCCCTGAAGTACTTCAGTGTCTCCTTCTGCACCAAGCTATGCTGCCAGTCGGTTGCGTCCAATGCCTCCGCACTGACGTAAGTCAGTTCGACGAGGGGGGGAGCGGTCCACTGCGGGTCCTCCGTGAGCAACCACACCAGATTGTGTAGCTCCACATGATCCATCTCCTGCACCAGGGCATCCCTACCTCTGACGAGGCGCTCCCAGCAATGCAGTTTGTCTACCAGGCGCAAGAGAAAAGTCACCGGCGAGTCTGCAAATGAGAACCGCTTCGCGTTCTCACCCTCGAATAGAACGGGACACCCAGCCATGCTTTCGGCGGCCTTCGGGTAGTGTCTGAGCTCCAGGTTGTGCAGTGCGATAGCCTGGATCGCGTGTTTGAGCCAGCTGGGCGGGACAGGTTCGGCGAGCGCCGAAAGCCCAGATTTGGCCAAGCTAACCACGCAGATGATGGCTGAGACCATACCATGATCCAACAGGACTGCGACGCTCTTCGGTTCAGTCAGCCCACTCTCCGGAAGCAACTCTCTGAACACACTTGGCGTCATTGTCCATTCGTCGAATGAAACGCCCTTGACGAGGTCATGGACCCTCTTGACCGTATCGGGTGAAGCGGCACTGCTGAGCAGACTCGCGAGCGTTTCCGTTAGGTGAGTGTGTACCTCGCCGCCAGACCCGTCCCCTCCGACTGTGGCTCCAAGTGCTGCGATGACTTGGCGCATGATCTCCTTGAAGGGCACCTGCTCAGAGCCACCTACCACGCCTGTGTCCGTCAATCGCCGTACTTGCATGAACTGGGAGAACGGGTATCCAATGTCGTGGAAGACCGCCGCGAACCATGTTGCCAAGCACAGCTCTTCATATGACAGACCACTGGATGCACAAGCAGCATTGGCAACGGTCTGACGCGGCGTAGGACGCGGCAGCCCGCTGTCGATCAGGAACTGCAGAAAGAGGGCTACTGCCGCCATGTGGTAGGCATGATCGCGTCCGCGCTTCGTCGTCATGTGCAACACACTGTCGGCGAACGGAGTGAGCGTGTCGAGAGCAACGACCGCTTTCTGAATCGAGCTATCGCATAGTTTCTCGGTCAGCCCCCTGAGAATGCCGCGCACGGCCTGGATCGGTTTGAGGTCATGATCGGCTAGATCGCGCAAGAATGGCCCGCTGGTTCCGTCATCCTCTACAGTGTGCGCGAAGGTACGGAACTCGTCCTTGTCTGGCCCGACCTTCGCCCTCTCCGCATGGGCGAGAAGGACCATGTTGTTCAGGCGGAGGGAACGGCTGCCCGCAGTGACCAGGCTCCGAACTCGCTCAGTTCTCTGCTTTCCTACCTTATCCAGGGTTACCTCGGCATTTGTGGCGACCCACTCTGCGAGGTCCGAGATCGTCTCGACGTGGTTGCCCCTGAGTCTCTTGCGGCATATGCCACACAATAGGTAGGGCGGAATGAGTGCCTTGTCCCCTCCTATGCGGGGAGGCGCACAGATGCACTCGGCGATGTCACACTCCCCCGGACCATCCACTGCCCGCAGTATGCTATGGGCAGTTGCGCGAACGAGGCGGAACCACACGTCCGGCAGAATGATCTTGTCCAGCCGAAGGCGAACGAGTGTCAGTATCCGCGTATCGTCATCGGCAGTCTGGTACCAATCGAGGGAAGCGTCGTCGGGGAACAGCGTTGTCGGTACGACGCAGACGTTCAGAGCGTCGGGCATAGGTATGGCAGCAAGCGGGCTGTTAGGTGCCGTCACAAGCTCCGAAAGCAGAAAGTCGTCGTATCTGCTTGGCGGTTCGCATTCTGGTTCCGGCCACCAGTCCCCCACCAGAATGCCCGATGGAGAACAGAAGACCTGCTCGCGTGCAAAGACGCGATTGGCGATCAGCAGCCTGGCCAGTCCCTGCGTCGCGGCGGCGAGAGTCCAGGTCAGGCCGACCACCCCCTCATCGTCCACAAACGGCGTAAGGACTACAGGCGCAAGGCCTACCCTCAGCGTACTGTGAGCGATCATACTATCTCCGACAGCGGGCAGCACTGCGTGGGTCTCGATATGAAGCTCGGATAGGTACTATGCAGCTCCCACACATGGCACAGGGATAGAAGCAGCGCCACATCAATACGAGCGAGCGGATCGCTCAGCGCTGGTACTTGACTTCCCTCCTTGGTGACGTGCTTGTGCAAGTCTAGGATTTGCCTGATCGGCTTCCGCAGGCGATCCATGACGATGCGGCCGTCCTTCAATGCTTCCTGCTGGTCACTGAATGCGGCTATGAAGGCGGCAGACGGGTCGCACTCGCACAATGACTGCAGGTGGTCGTCCGCGTTCAGGTCAATCAGTGACTGGAGATTCAGCCCTATGTTCCAGTACTCCACCAGAGCATACCGAAGGAAAGGAAGTACCAGATGCCTCAGCGTCTGATAGACAGCGGAATGGTAGTCCTCAAGGTGGCTCGCGAACTCGTCCAACCACGGTGCTGGAAAGCTGGAACTCTCGATGCCAAAGGGTGCACTGCCACGAGCATTCCCAAAGGCCCGCTGGATCGCCTTCTCAACCAGGGAATGCTCATCGCTCTTGGACAGTAGTATCTCCTGCCAGCCCTTCTTCAGTGCTTCCTCCAACCACGGGTTGTCTGAATCGGTGAGGTCGGCGATCAGGTAGATTGACGCAATACGCTGGATGGCATCAACTGGATGGACGGCCAAGTGTGGACTCGTCAGCCAGTTCTGCCACAGAGAGCGCACACAGAAGTCAGTCTGCCTATCGAACAGCTCGTACTCGACCCAATGAGCGAACGTCTCCTCCAGCGCCCGGACTATTGGCGCGTGGGCTGCACCGAACCCTCGCATCCACTTGTTAGGAGCACCGCGGCATACGTTCAGCAGTCTGTCTTCCCCCCCCGGCCTTGCGACGAGCAATTCCCAGATCAGGTGCCCAGCTTCATGGAAAATCCGCGGCAGCGTCACAGCGAGGTTCTGCGCGAAGACATCCGTGAAATGAACAATCCCGCCTGGGGATATGTAGACCCCCTGGAGTACTGTGAGGCACAGACAACCGGTCCAACGACGTCCGGTGCGATCACGATCATCGGTCAGTGCCTTGATCTCGTCTTGGCGCACCGGTATTTGGCCGGCCCTGTGCCTGCCATACCATGAGGTCTCGGCGACGCTCCCTGGCGGTTCCGTTCCTGCCCGCGCGATGGCATAGTTCACAATGTAGCCGACTACCCACTCGACCGCCTTCGCCAAGGCTTGTAGACCGGCTCCCTCCGAGTGAAACGGCGAACCAGGCGGCGCAGCTTCGGCCCAGAGAGTCTGCTGTCTTTCATATATCGCGAGCGTGAGGAACTTCACCAACTGAAGTGCAGCCCAGGGCCTGTGAATCTCGTCGAGCTCATACTTCACATTGCTATCGAGATCGCACAATGCCGAGATGAGATCATCCGCGTCCGAGGCGATCTCCGGGTTCATCAGGAGTGCGCGTGCAGCTATCCGCAGATCATTCAGGGCTCCTGCAATGGCTGCCACAGGCACGGAATCGCTGTCTTGGCGAGTCTGGACATTATCAAAGGCTTTGTCCACCACACTCAGCACTTGCTCGGCGCAGAACGGTGCCAGGGGCAGGAGCCTGGTGCCGGTCCTGGTGTCCGCGGCTCCGAGAGTACGAAGAGGGATCGAAACCGTCGTTAGCCGGACCCCGGATTTCTGTCTCCATGCGAGCATACGTTGAATGAACTCGCGGCAGTGCTGGAAACTGGAGAAGCAGAGAATACCGGTATGGACATCGAAGGGCCCGTAGGACAGTTGCACCAGAGGTGTGTGATCCGCAGTCGCACCGTTCGGGACCGCGCCATGATCTGCTGTCGCGCCACGCATTTCCGCGAGAGCCTGCGATGATAGTATGGTACCGAGCGGAACACCGTCGTAACCAAGCTGGGGAGACGACCGCAGTACCCCTTCGATCAGCTCGGCAGCGCGCCGCTCATCTGGCCCTTGGACTCCGGCTCCTATCGTAACCATGAACGGCCTGGGTGCTGTACCCGAAACATTCAGGACAGTCGGCCGGTCGGCGCGCCAGCACACAGTGGAGTTGGTCCGGGAAATCAGCGGCTGGCGCATGAGAAAGCTCTCATGGTCAGACACCGCTTGGTGTGATAGCGGTGCTTCGGTCGTCGGCGCACACTGCTCGTCGGGCTCATTCTGCGACGGCTGTTCACCCGGAACCGCCTGATGATCTGGTCGCTTGTCCTTGTCCGAGGACGCGCCGTCATATGTGGCTAACCGGTAGAGCGCGTCATGGTATCTCCAGAGCCGATACCGCGAGAACGCGTCCAAATCCCCCGTGTTGACGGGGACACCGTCTTTGTTGACTGCACCATGTGCTCGAGCAATGTGGCCGATCAGACGCTTGGGAACCGGCTGAGCAGCGATGACATTCACGCATTCGAGAGACGCCATTAGCTCGGTGTCGGAAAGAAACGCGATGATCTGGTTACTTCCCTGCGTTAGGGCGCATACCGGGCGGTCCCCCGACTGCGACTCGTCTACGACCCGATGGACTGTCTCCATCGCAGCCTCTGCTGCGTATAGCCCGCCCAACGTAGCTACAAGGGGGTTGACTTTGATCGCACACATCACGAAATGCGACCACGATGCCATTCGCCGAAACTGGTCCTCTCCTGTCTCAGCGTCGCTCGCAAGGAACCAGCAGGGAAACCCGAGACGGTGCTGCGTAGTCTGAACATGGCGAGTATTGAGACGTGAGTGGGGGCGTCCTTGGGTGCACAGCCAGAAATACGCCTGATCCCAGCCGGTGAGGCACTCTGTCCGAAATGCTGTGTCGTCGTCGAGAGAGGTGTCGTCCAAGAGGGCGTCGGCCGCTTGGCCAACCAAGTCGATGAACAGGCTCTCTGCAGCCAGAATCATGGTTGCCGCCTAATGAACCGCGCGGGGTGGAGTCATGGCCCCCCACAAGGGGTAACACCCCGAATACTAATGCTGTTCGGGGTGCACAGCGGGGCACGGCCTACATGGGCGACAGGGGGCCTTCGTCTCTTGTCCGGCCCTCGAATGCTGCGCTCCGTTGAGCGGCGGGTTCAACAGTGGTGAATGCCACATAAGCGATGGCAGGCGGCAGGAACTCCTGGGGGGCGGCGTCCTTGATGTAGTCGATGGGTGTATTGCGAGTACTCGCCAAGACCGGAGAAGCCCCCTCGGAGAGATAGGAGAGGAAGCGCTTCTCTTCGCGGTTAGCCACCAGTTCGCGCAGAGCTTGGTCTTGTCTGACCCGTCGTAGATGTGCCATCGATCACAGTCTCCGTTCGCGTGAGCGACCTCATTGTGACGGTACGAAGCGACTGGGAAGCAGGCGCCTTTCGGCGGCGACTACCATCAGCGATGGAAGTTGGCCCGACGCCGGCAATGAGTGCGAAGGAGATGCGGTGTGTGCTGTGATGAATGCTATGAGCAGGTCGGACACTAGGCCTCGTCAAAGATCGGCATGGCCGCGATGGTTTCAGGGTCCAGTAGGTGTTCAGGCACTTCATAGTGATCGATAACGTAGCGTATCTGATCGTTGACGTCGCCGGGCGCAGCAGCCAACATCTTGAGCCTCGCCCGCGTCTCACCCAGATGGTACAGTCTGCCACGACTGTCTCTCCGCACCGCCCGAAACAGCTTCGCGCGCTGGCGTTGCCGAACGGCGTCCACCTTCATTCCCATCAAGAGCACCAACTGCCCGAACCTGATAAGTGTATCGTCAGGAGCGTCGAAGAGTTTATCCCGCAATGGCTGGTTGCTATCCCTACTCACACCCATCAGGCCCATCCGTTTCCAGGCGTTTTGGTACGCAAACGCACCTTATCGGATGTTAGTCTACATCAACCCATCTCTTCGTGTCAATAGGGACATATATGACCAATGCGGTAGCCCGTATGAGACTGTCTCAGGGATTCCGCATCCGCTGCGAGAACACTCGATGGTGCGACCAGCGGCACCCTAGTGTGCCGTTCGGTTGGGACGGCGCCAGGTCACGCCTCCCCCGTCACGAGCACCTCTTCGCCCAGCATGTCCATGATCTTCACGGCTACCGTCGTCTTTCTCCCCTTCGACGCGGGCAGGCGGTACTCGCCCTCAACGAAGTCGGCCTTCTTCTCCGGCACATCTGAGAGAGCGATGTTGAAGACCTCGCCGTCATAGGCCGGGTCAATCATCACGCAGTCAACCATCTGCCGCCAGTCGTCAATGTGCGCCTGCACGATCCCCGCCTGCTGCTGGAGCCGCTTGATGATCGTCGGCGAGCAGAAGTCCTTGATCGTGACGGCGATCTCCTCTCTCTCGCGCTTGATCGTCACGCGGGCCGTGGCCGGCTCGTGCTGCAGGAAGCCGCCGTAGCGGGCGTCGGTCCGCAGCTCGATGACCTCGATCCGGTTGGCCGCGTTCTTCCCCCGGCGCAGGCGGTTGTGGTCCTCCAGCCAGGCGTCGGTGGTTAGCTCTTTGCCCAGGCAGACCGCGACCGCGTTCTCCGTGGTCTTGCGCGCCTCCAACTCCTGCTTGATCTCCTCCAGGTCAGTCAAGCAGAGAGGATGGTTGAACGGTATCACGCGCACGAGGTCCTGCCCCCGCGTTCCGTCGAAGAAGGTGTCGGTGCGGTTGCGCTGGACGCCGATGACCTGGCAAGCAAGCTCGACGGCCTCATTGTGCTGCACCTGCAGGTCGTAGTCATTCACGCGCCAGACGGTGAAGGAGAACTGCGCCGGTGGCGGTGCCGTGTCCGTGGCAGGGAGGCGAGGGTTGGCTATCTCCGCCTGCCATTCGGCGATCTGGGCCTCAATGATGCCTTGCAGGCGCTTGCTCGTAGTCTGGATCGCGCCCTTGTTGATGTCACAGGCGATCCAGCGCCGGCCAAGCCTCTGAGCGACGGCGGCGGCCGTGCCGGAACCGATGAAGCAGTCGAGAACGATGTCGCCGGGGGCCGTTACCCATTGAACGAGACGGTTCGAGATGGCTTCGCTCTTCTCGGTGGGGTAGTCGGTCTCGGTGCCGCGATACGGCAGGTCGAGCCAGACGTTGCTTATGAGCTTGTACGTTCGGGGCGGGACGTAGTACTGGACCACGTTCTCGGGGGACAACCTGACGAAGTCGAGGTCGTTGCCGTTGGCCAGTTCCCGGAGGTAGTAGTCGTCGAGCGAGATGCTCCCCTCAGAATGCGCCTGGAACTCCTCATAGTTGCCGATTGCCTTCTTGGCTCGCTTGTCGGACCAGCGCCACTGGCCGTCCGCTGGCTTCTGACCGAACAACTCACCTCGCATGGTAGGCCGGTCTGTGCCACGCCAGAAGGTATCCCACTTACCCGGCTCATGGTCCTTGGAGACGGATTGCAGTTTGCGGTACTTTGTGCCCGTGCCCTTCGAGTAGAGGAAGATCGTGTTGCTTCCAAGGGTCAGGTTGGACATCTCCTCGAACTGCGACTGAACGTTCTTGACGCCGGCCCGCACGATGATCTCCGCGCGGAAGTTGCTGGCCCCGAACACCTCCTCCAGGAGCATCCGAAGGAGGTGGCTTCTCTTGGCGTCGCAGTGAAGGGCGATGCTGCCGTCCTCCGTCAGCAGTTCCCCGAGGAGTGATAGGCGCTCGTACATGAACTGCAGGTAGTTGTCATTGCCCCAGATGTCGGTGTACTGGATCTGCTCGCCTATTGTGTAGTTCTCACCGTCCATCTTGGCAGCACCCTTTGGCCCACGCAGGCTCACCTTGCGGACGTAGTCTGCCCCCGAATCGAAGGGCGGATCAATGTAGATCAGATTGACCTTGCCGCGAAAGCCGTTGGCAAGCAAGTGGGCCAGCACTTCCTTGTTGTCACCGTGGAATAGTAGGCCTCCCTTCGGACAGCCTGCGGGCCACTGCTTCCACGGTTCGCCATCTTGCACCGCCGCGTCGCCGGCAGGATCGAAGGTCTCGATGTGCTGAGCCGGGTAGGCAGCCACGGCGCGAAGTGGTCGCTTGCCGACCCACGTCAGCATCGGTCGGCCCTTCGGCGCGGCGATGGTCAGTGTCTTGTTATCACTCATGTGTCACTCCCCGTCGTCTCCTCGAAGCGTCGGCGGACCTTGCCGGTCTGGTTGTATGTGATTGCCTCGGTTGATGTGAAGATCATCTCGTAGGCTATGCGGCCGGGGTTGGTCCCTTCCCATTCCCGCGCGGCCTCCGCCTTCACGCCCTTCTCGCCATCGACAGGATGCAGCCTCTCACGTTCCCGCTTGATCTCCACAATGACCGTCCTGCCATCCTTGCGCCGGATCACGAAGTCTGGCGTATAGCTGTGCGTGCGGCCGTCAAGCCCTTGGTACGTGATATAGAAGTCGGTCTTGGCGGGGTCCGTCAGCGCCCCAGTGAAGTAGACGTCCTCGACCTCTTCGAGGCGCTGCCCCAGGTAGCTCAGCATCTGATCGAGGAAGCTCTCCTCCGGCTCGGAGTCGAAGAAGTAGGGCGTGTAGTGGAAAGCCAGTTCGCCGGCGCGATCTCGCAGGTCTTCGTACTTCACAAGCAGGTGCTGGCTGCTCAGAGGATAGGTGATTTCGGTGGTGTACTGCAGGGACCCGTCATCGCCGGTTTCCTGCTCAAAGGCCCTGGTGTCCAACCTGACCAAGGCCAACGCCTTCTCGACAGTCTCCTCCCGCACTTCGTAGGCTCGAGTCTGTGCCTCAAGCTGCCTCGCAAGGAAGCTGAGGTGGCTCGTAGGCAGGCCATCCTGGCCGGGATAGGCGGCGCGAAGCGCGTCATACAGCGGCCAGAGTTCCCGGCGATAGAGACCCGCCAGGTCGACGGCGCTGGCGTAGAGGCTTGTCACCTCCACCGGCGTCTCAATCCTCACGCTGTCTCCAACCTGTTGCATGACGTGATTGCGCGCGTGTTCGTCCAGCGTGAAGGCGGCCCGTTCCAGGCTTTGCTCGGTCACGGTCGGTGGCGTGAAGCTGATGTGTGTGTCCGCCGCAAGCGGCTTCGGCACCACAGTTCGCACGATCTGGCGCACCCTCAGAGGCGCGATGCTGGTCTTGCGGACCACGAGCCTCGCGGTGCCGGTAGCCTGTTGAGAGCGGTTAAGCAGGTCGTTGAGCCGCTCGCCGTAGTTCTCCTGGAGTTGGCGGTCAAGGATGTCCACGTTGTCAGATGACAGGTAGACGCGGGCCTTGCGGGTGTTACCAGGCACCTGCCGCAGACAGCGAGTCGCTGCCTGCAGGACGAAGTTGGTGCTGGTTAGCCTGCGGGCCAGGGCGCAGGCGAAGAGGCTGGGGCAATCCCAGCCCTCTGTTCCGATATTGACCAGCAGCATCACGCGGTGCGGTGCGCCGGGGTCTCTGCTCAGTCGCTCGAATGCATCCTTCTCATCGGGAGTGGACTCGTTGGTCCTCTTCAGGCAGAGCGTCGTCGGTTGCCCGGCCTGCAGAAGGGCCGCGTCCACTGCCGGGCGCAGTTCCTCGATGTCGTCGGTCTGCGGGAAGTAGATCGCCAACCGTGCCGGCGCGCCGTTCGGCAGGCAGTGATCGCGATACTCAGTGAAGAAGTCGCGGATCACCTCGCCGATGAAGTCCTGCGTATGGGCGTTGTCAAAGTCATAGGAGAAGATGCTGTCGGACAGTTCCTTGAGGTAACCGTCGCGGATGCCCTGCGAGAGGCCATACCAAACAATGACATCCTTGAGCATCTGGCGCTGAAAATACGGCGTCCCGGTTGTGTTCACGGCGCAGATGAGGTTCGTGTTCGCGGCCAGGTAGTCAACGGTCTGGCGGACCCGCTTGAGGCCAGTTGCGAGGGGCTGCCCATAGGTGTGGTGTGCCTCGTCGCTGAAGATTGCCAGGTGGGGAAGCGAGGCGATCTTGCGCAGGCGGCGGTTGGCAACCTCGGCCTTGGCCGCTTCCTCCTGTTCGGGCGAGACGAGGCGGATGATCCCGAGATCGGCCTTGCGCACGGTCTCCTTCTGGATGCGTATCTTCTCCGTGTTGGTCACGACTATGTTGAGCGTCGAGCCTTCCTGGACCGGAATGTCGGGGTCCCCGTCCTGCGTGAACGTGAGCTTCACATTCGGGGAGAAACGCTGGTACAGGTAGCCGGGCAGGACGCAGTCGTAGGGGATGTCGGCCAGCGGCCGCAACGCCTCGATGATCGTCTTCCCCGGCGCGAACACGAGGGCGTTCTGCACGAAGTCTCCGTCCGGGTACTCCAGCGCCATGCCAAACTCGGTTGCGATGATGGCGCCGATCAGGATGGTCTTGCCGGCTCCCATCGCCAGCGCGAGGATGTAGCTGGGGTAGTCCAGGGCGAGGGTCTCGCGGAGGGCCTCAAGCCGGTACTTGCGGGCGAACTCGTCGTCGGTACTGATCTTCTCCCAGAGTCCGTCAAGCCCGCCGTGCCCGAGGGCATACTTGAGGAGATCAGGATGGTCGGCCCCGAGGGCCGCGAGCAGTTCAGCGGCGTCGGCGTACAGGTCAGAGTACAGCTTGACGGTGTGCGGGGTACCCTTGACCAGGCGCAGATACCAGTAGGTCTCCAGCGACTGCAGTTGCGGCTTGCGCAGGAAGCGTAGGCCCGCGCCCTCGTCCGTCCGCTGAAAGCCGAGGATGTCAGCTATGGCCGGATGCGCGTCGCAGGGGTAGCCCTGCTCGCGCCAGGCCGCAACCCGGTCGGCTAGTAGCTCGTACAGGTGCTTCAGGTCAGGCATTGCGAAGTCGTGTCCTTGAGCTTCCCGGTCGCGTAGACCCCCCCGCCCCACCAGTACCCGCTCCATTCGCCTCGTGCAGCGGCGTTCCCTCCCCTCGCCGCACAGGACTGCATTCCTTTGGGCGCAGGGCGCGCTGTGGTGCGCCCTGGCGTATCACAATGGGCGATGTATAGGGAAGCCCTACTGCGGCCTTCGTCGCGCCACGGGCGTCTGTAGCGCGTTCTGCTTGGCGGAACTCCGTGCTGGCCTCGTGCCCCAGACCGCCCATAGTGCGCTCCGTTGGTAGGTGTTCCCGGCCTCCGTGCCGAATAGTGCCTTCACGTGCGAGCGGGAGTGGACGCGAAGATGCTTTCCTCCAAGGGGGGAATCGCATGGCACGGCATTTCTCACTCAAGTCGTTTCTCCGCATGGCTCCAAAGGACTTGCTGGAGCGTTACCTGCACGGCAAGAGCGTGGCCGGGGACTTGAAGCTGCGCGAACTGAAGCCGAAGGACTGGGATCAGGTCTACTCGGCCATCGTGAACGCCGGAGAGCGCAAGGGTCGCGCCATTGACCGGGACTTCCGAGAGATACATGCGCTTGCCGACGCGGGCGGCACCAAAGTCCTGATTGATGAGGCGAGAAACCGGCACCATTCCCTGGACATCTCCGGCGACATCGAGCGGCTGAGCGATCCGTTGAGAAGTGCATTCTGGGTCTTCCTCGAACACCCGCGAGTCTTCCGCGTCGCGAAGGACCTGTACCACGCCGAAGCTCTGCGCTGGAGACCGTGGAAGGACCCGATTGATGGTGTTCCTGCAGTTGACGATGGGACGAAGAAGACGCTGGCGGAGGCCATATCGGGCTACTACCGTCTCAAGGAGGGGCGTGGACAGGGCTGTCACGTTGAGCACTGGGAGCGCGGGGAGAAGCTATACTGGCTGGTCTATCTCGCGGACTATGCCACAAGTGTGCCTGCCTTCGATGAGCAGCACACGTTCGTGACTGATACGCAGCGGCTGGCCTTCGAGTTGGCCTTTGTGTACGACAAACAGAGGCGAATGCTCGATGCGTGTGTGCCGGGGGACAAGAGGACTCTCTGGGAGTTGCAGCGCATCTTCAGCAAGATCGTGCTCGCGGTGGATATTGGCGACACGCCATCTTCAGAGACGAACTACCAACTCGATCCGTTGCTCTCTCGTGAGTTCGTGTTCGGGATCAAGCCGGAGGACAAGGTACTCGGCGTGCAGGTTAGGACTCTCCGACTAGGCATCATCGGAGGGGGTAGCCGGAAGGTCACTCTTGATGCGGGCTCGCCCGGCGTGCCTCACGCCATCTATGACTTGCTCGACGAGCTATTCCGTAAGGAATCGATCCCCAAGGCGCTGCTAGAGGTGGCCTCGGCGCAGATACGGATTTCCTTTGTTCCGCCCGCAGGAAGCAGGTCGCGAACACGGACATTCAGTATCTCTCGCCAGACGTTGGCCCTGAAGCATGACCCACTCGATGAGAAGATAAGAGAGCTTGTCACTAGGTGGGGTCTCGATGTCTCAGGACAGCCTAAGCCTGATTCTCCACAATCTGGACGCGGCAAGCAGCGGACGCTTTCTGTCTGATGAAGTGGCGGCATGGCCGGAAGCCCACCTTGATTCCCTGACTCAAGCCGGGATTCTCGTGCCAGGGCCAATGGCTGAGTCTGTCACGTGCGATGGCTGCGAGAAGGGCTGTCAGGAAGATGTCGAAGTCGTGGATCGGGCGAACGGCTCGCCGGAAGCCTACGTCGTCTGCCACGAGCGAGGATGGGGCAGAATCAGGGCTGATCTGCGCAGGCTTGCGACGTGGGTTGTCAGCGGCCAGGGGCTTGCTCGATGGCTTGCCAGTCAGATTGACGCATCGCCCGGTCTTGAGGAGTGCATAGCTGGTCGGCTATGGTGGTTGGGCCGGTTGTCTTCTTGCGAGAACCGCGAGGCGTTTCTCGCCGTCGGGTCAGCACGTTCGGATGCTCAGTCTCTCTTCCCCAGTTGCCTTCGCCTTCAGGAGGCCCAGGCTCCGCTCGTCTTCGTTCCCGCCATTGCACCAAGCCCCTTCCCGTTCGGAAGGCAACCGCGAGTCATCCTCCTGCTGGGCGCAGTGCGTTCCGGCGATGGGAGGTTCATCCTTGATGACCTGCAGCTCACGGTGAGCCGGGCCGGGGCAGACAAGCCCGACGCCATCCTTCTGATTGACGGCCCGGACGTGACCTTCTATGGACAGCCGGTGAAACTTGAACCACGCGACCGAGAGCTGCTTCGCGTCCTTGCCCTGAACGTCGGACAGTGGCTCTCCGATCCATACCTTCGCAAGAAGGCGTGGGCGGCATACCAATGCAAAGATGAAGGTGCCGTGAAAGGCTCCATCTATCGCGCTCGTAACGCGCTAGAGAGGGCCGCCGAGTCTGCCACCATCATGCTTCCCATGCCGGCAAGGGCACTGTTCCGCAATGAGCCTAGGGCTCTGGGCCGCCCGCGCAAGTACATGCTCGCCCTCGATGAGTCGCAGGTCAGAGCCTCCAAGCTGTAACCATCCCCACTGCTCTCGCCTCAGCACCAAACCAGCACCAGAGCAAGACCGCTTCGCCACCGGCGCTTGGCTATAGTCGTGTGTACCGACGCACACACGCATGTAGCTGCCGGAGGTCGTGCATGGAAACGCAACTCAAGGCCATCGGTGAGGTATGCCGGCTCCTCGGCGTCTGCCGCTCGACACTCTGGGACTGGGAGCGCAGAGGCATCGTGACCCCCTACCGCGACTACCGGGGGCATCGCTTCTATGACGACCAGCAGATTGACGCCTTGCGCCAGCGTCTACAGCCTCAGCGGGCGGAGGCCTGACCGTGGCTCAGGGCCTCTCCCCCGAGGTGGTGGCCGATACCCGGCGCTTCTGGCAGGAGCGCACGGGCGAGGCCGTCAGCGAGGAGGACGCCCGCGAGATCATCCGCAACCTCGCCGGCTTCTTTGATCTGCTGCATGAGTGGGACCAGGCCGCTCAAGGCAAGCCGGAGCCGGGCGAGTTGGGCATGGAGCGTGGGGAGCACATAGCGAAGGACACGGTGGCATGACGATGGCGGTGACTGCGGTTGGCTCAACCGATGCTCTAGCCGTCCTCCTGACGAGCATCCCCGAGGCCCTCAAGCAACGCCGGGCGTGGGTATGTTGGCGGTACGAGACGCGCGGCGGCAAACAGACAAAGGTGCCCTACATCGCTCAACCGGGGCCGCTGCGCAAGGCCAGGTCGAACACCCCCGACACCTGGCGGCCCTTCACGGAGGCCGTCCGGCAGGCCCCCCGCTTCGACGGTATCGGCGTTATGCTCAGCGATGACCTGGCAGGTGCCGACCTCGATAACTCACTCGACGACGGCGGCAAGCTGAAGCCCTGGGCAGAAGAGATCGTCCGCGAACTCGACAGCTACACCGAGACCTCGCCCTCCGGCAAGGGCGTCAAGGTCTTCTTCTTCGGCGAAGTTCCTCCGGGCGGGAACCGGAAGAAGCTACTCGACGGGGAGCTTGAGTCGTACTCAAGAGGGCGGTTCTTCACCGTCACAGGCAACCACTTCGCCGGCACACCTCCGACCGTCGAGGAACGGCAGGCCCAACTCGAAGCCTTGCACCGGCGTGTGTTCGGCAGCAAGAGCACGCGCCAGGCGGCCGCCCCGGCGTCTGGCATTGCCGACGTGTCTGACGAGGAACTGCTTGCCAAGGCAAGACAAGCCCGGAATGGCGATGAGTTCGCCCGCCTGTGGGACGGCGGCTATCCCGATGACGACAGTGCGGGCGATCTCGCCCTGTGCTGTCACTTGGCCTTCTGGACCGGCGGCGATCCCTTGCGCATTGACCGGCTCGTCCGGCAGTCGGGACGCATGAGGGACAAGTGGGAGCGAGAGGACTACCGCGAACGGACCATTGCGAAGGCCCGTGAGAGCACAACCCAGTTCTACACGCCACGCGGAGGCATTTCAGGCGGGAGCCAACAGGCCCGAACGTCAACGGGGAGCGAACGCGATCTCCTGCGGTTCCATGCGACCGACGCGGGCAACGGTGAACTCTTCGCCTCCCTGTTCGGGGATCGTCTGCGCTTCGACTGGAAACGCGAACGCTGGCTCAAGTGGGGAACGCACCTGTGGGAGGACGCGGCGGGTGATGAGCTGATCCGTTTCGCCAAGGAAGCCGCCCGTGCCCGATACGAAGCAGCGTCGGCGGCTGATAGCGATGCTCAACGCAAGTGGGCCTTTGGCAGCGAGTCGAAGAGCCGGATCGAGGCGGCCCTGCACCTGGCGCGATCCGAGCCGCCCATTGCAGACGCCGGCGAGGCGTGGGATCGTCAGCCGATGCTCCTGGGCTGTCCGAACGGTGTGATCGAACTCGGCACCGGCGCGTTCCGCCGTGGGAGCCGTGAGGACTACCTGACGCAGAGCGTCTCCGTGCCCTACACCGGGGGAGCCGAGTGCCCACGGTGGCGGCAGTTCGTCCGTGAAGTCTTCGACGACGATGGGGACCTCGTTCGGTTCGTCTGGCGAGCGGTCGGCTACTCGCTCACCGGCAGCACCAAGGAGCAGTGCTTCTTCCTGCTGCACGGCAAGGGCGCGAATGGCAAGAGCGTCTTCCTGAGCATCTTGCGCTATGTCCTCGGCGACTACGCCCACAACGCCAGCTTCCAGTTGTTCGACTACGCCTCCCGCAATGACCACACGCAGAGCCTCGCGCTTCTGGAACTCAGACGCTTCGTGACAGCCAGCGAAGCCGCCGAGAACGCCAGGCTGAACGAGGACCGCCTCAAGGCCCTGGCAGGCAGCGATCCAATCACTGCCCGCCTCATGCGGGAGAACGACCGCACCTTCGAGAACATGGCGAAGGTGTGGCTCGGCGTGAACCACAGGCCGAGGGTACTGGACGAGACCGACGGCTTCTGGCGCAAGGCCCGGCTGATCCCCTTCAACAGGCAGTTCCTCGGTGACGACGCAGACCGCAATCTCAGCGACAAGCTCAAGGCGGAGGCAGCCGGCATATTGCGATGGGCGGTGCAAGGCGCAACGGAATGGGCCAGAGAGGGCCTGACCCCGCCGGCGACGGTGCTGGCCGCGAGCACGGCCTGGCGCGAAGAGGCCGATCCTCTCGGCGAGTTCCTGGCCTCGTGCTGCGCAGTGGAGCCGACATGCCAGGCCAGCGCGGGCGATCTCTACCGCGAATACAGCGAGTGGTGCGACGAACTCAGGGCGAACGAACGGGAGCGCCTCAGTAGTACGGCATTCGGCAGACGCATGGCCGACAGGTTCTCGAAGCAGCGCGTAACCAAAGCGGGCAGGAAGATGACGGTGTATTCCGGCGTGGGCCTACAAGCGCCGCCGCAGACGGACACAGTTGACACGGTTGGTGGGTGATTTCTGACATGAACCAGCCATCGCTGCTTACGTGGGGCCATGGCGAAAGACTATGCCCAACTATGTCAACTGTGTCCAGTGTGAGGCATCGGGCGAGAACGAGCATGATTCACGAACGAGCGCAAGGTACTTCCTTCCCACGATCCGCTATCCCCCTCACCTCCACCACGCCTCCTTGCTTCCTCCTTGGTATCGGCGCGCGCACACGCCCGCGCGCGAGGAGAGTCAAAGCAGTGCAACACTCTGGCTGCAGATTGGCCGCGACACGCATACGCGAGGCTGGTCTGCCGCCAGTCACTTCCCGAGCATGGCATTGCGCAAACGGCAACGACTGGAGAGAACGACATGGCAACTGCCCGACATCTGCAGCCCCAACCCGTCGAGACGACCGATTGCCCTACGGCAAGCCAGGGCGAAGCCGAACTCGCAGCAGATACCGTCATGCCGAGCGGCAGACGGCTCTACACCGGGGCCTCGCGCCGGCTCAGCCTCGTGAGGCAGTATTGCCTCAGGTGTGCCGGCGGCACGAGCAAGCTGGTGGCCGAGTGTCCCGGCGAGTTCGCGCACGCCGGCTGGTGCCCGCTGTGGCCGTGGCGCTTCGGTGTCAGCCCGGCCACGGCAATCAGACATGGCAAGCTGCCGGAGCGAACTCCGTTCGGGAGTAGCCTGGCGAAAGCCATCCGCGAGCATTGCCTGCAGTGTTGCGCCGGTAGTGCCCAGGAAGTCAGGATGTGCCCATCAACCGACTGCAAACTGTGGGAGTGGCGCTTCGGGGTGCGCCCTGAGACCGCCCGGCGGCGAGGCAAGCCGGTCGCGCGAGTGACCAGCGAAGCGGGGCAAACGCAGAAAGGTAACACAACGCATGGGATGGGAAAGGCGTAAGCGAGGCGGGCGCTACTACACCCGAAGCCGCAGGGCCAACGGCCGGGTCGTGCGCGAGTACATTGGCGCCGGTGAGGTCGCGAAAGCAGCCGCGACACTGGACGCCGTAGATCGCCTGGAGCGTCTGCAGAAGGCAGAGGTACTTCGTCAGGACAGCCGGCGCCTCGATGGGGCAGAGCGGGCGGTTGACGCACTATGCGAAGTCGGCGAGCGGGCGGCGCGAGCGGCGCTGACGGCAGCCGGGTATCGCCAGCACAAACGCGGCGAGTGGCGGCGCACTCGCACCCGACGGGTCACGAACGAACCACCAAACGGAGAACAGGCCAATGCCTACGCCCAAGAAGGGAACCAAGGGAGCCGCATCCTCGAAGACTGAGAAGGAGTTCGCGGCGTTGGCGAAGCGGGCCGCGCAAGGTGACGAGTCAGCCATGCCCGCGATCCGGGAGGCCATGCGGGGTCTCTGGGACCAGGTGGGTGACGTTGCGAAGCAGACATTACGCACAGTATTGGAGAAATACTACGGTCAGGACTTGGTCTTCCGGGAGGGTGTTGAACGACGCCTCAAGTCCATGACCGCCGAACTCGCCGGTGCAGACCCCTCCCCGTTGGAACTCTTGCTGGCGGATCGCATTGCGGTGTGCTGGCTGCACATGCAGTACGCCGAGGCGATCTACGCGCAGAATCTGAAGGACCTGAACGTTCACTGGGCCGAGCACTATCAGCGCCGGATAGACCGGGCGCATCGTCGCTTCCTGTCGGCCATCAAGACGCTCGCGACCGTGCGCAAGCTGGCTCTCCCGGTCCTGCAGGTCAACATCGGCGACAAGCAGGTGAACATCGCGGGCGCGAACACACCGCAGGCCAGCGGGACTGCTCCGCGAGTGGTCGGGGGCGAGGAGGCCGCAACCGAGGCGAAGGAGACAGCGCGAGAGGCGCAGAAGGGCCTCCCAGCAGGAGAGTGAAGACCGAAACCAATACCAGGGTCAGCACTTCCGTTATACGATATTGGCCGTTTTCGTATAATATGCTATGCTCCTCCTTGTCAACGAGACCAGGAGGAACCCGTAATGGCCCGGCCGCGAGGAACCAAAGTGAGCAAGGAACAGCAGGCACGGCTTGCTACTGGAGCGGGCAAGCTCATCGGATACATCCGCGTGAGCACGGCCCAGCAGGGCGCGAACGGGCACTCCCTCGACGGCCAGCGGACCCGCCTGCACGAGACCGCCGCCCGCGAGGGCTTCGACCTCACTGACGTAGTGGCCGAGGTGGAGAGCGGCGCGAAGGAGCGCAATGGTCTGGCCGGGGTGCAGGCCCGCGTCCTGGCCGGCGAGGCGCAGGGGATCATCTTCCCCAAGGTGGATCGCCTCGGGCGCAGTATGGTTCACCTGCTGAAGGTCGTGGACTGGGCCGTCAAGAACCGCATAGACCTGCTGAGTGCCGACGAGGGCTGGCAGGTTCGCGACGGCAAGAAGATTGACAAGATGCTCCCCTTCCGCCTGGCGATGGCGGAAGTCGAGCTTGAGCGCATCCGCGAGCGGACCCGCGACGGCCTGAAGGCAGCGAAGCAGAAGGGCGTCCGCTTGGGGCGACCGGCCGAGAACGTGGGCGACTTGGCGAAGCGAGCGACGGAACTGCGGCGGCAGGGCAATACCTGGCAGGAGATCGCCGACCTCTTCAACGCCGAGGGCCTGCGGACGGCGCGTGGGGCGGAGTTCAAGACCACGACCATTGCCCGGATGATTGAGCGCACGGACCCGACCGCGAACCCCGAAGGGGGCTACCGGGGAAACGCACTCGCCGCCGCCGCGATGTGAAGCGGCGGCCGCATGGCGAGGCCAACTGACGGCGTCGAGCCGTGACAGTCAGACTGGGTAGGAGGGGAATGCCGATGACCACTGTCTTCCTGTCCTATGCCCGCGGTGACGATGAGCCGTTCGCGCGGCGGCTGCATGACGACCTGGAGGCGGCCGGCCTCGATGTCTGGTTCGACCGCCTCGACATGCCCAGCCGTGCCCTCACGTTCCTGCAGGAGATCCGCGACGCGATCTCGGCGCGGGACCGACTCGTGCTCGTGTTCGGTCCCAGCGCCCTGACCTCCGAATACGTAGAAGCCGAGTGGCGGTGGGCCTTCGACTTCGGCAAACCAGTCAACCCCGTCCTGCGCCTGAGCGACTATGCCGATCTCCCCGACGAGTTGAGGCTCATCGACGCCCCCGACTTCCGCGATGACGCCCACTACCAGGAGCGCCTGGAGACGCTCGTGCGCCAGCTCTCCGAGCCCGTGCCGCCGATGGGCAAGCTGGTCGGTGTGCCGTCGCTGCCGCAGCACCTGCTGAAGCGGCCGGACCGGCTGCGGGCGCTCAAGGACGCTGTGCTGGCCGATGTGCGCCGCACCGCCGTCGTCACCGGCGAGCCGGCGCGGGTCGGCGTGCATGGCATGGGCGGCATCGGCAAGTCGGTGCTGGCGACGATGCTGGCGCGCGATACCGAGGTGCGCTGGGCTTTCCCCGATGGCGTCATCTGGGTGCCTATCGGCCAGTCGCCCAACGTGGCGGAGTTGCAGCGGCTCATCGCCAAGGCTCTGGGCGATCCGGGCATCTTCGACAACGCGGGTGAGGGCAAGGCGAAGCTGCAGAAGCTGCTGGCGGACCGGGCGGTGCTGCTGCTGCTCGACGATGTGTGGGATGCCAACCACCTCGACTTCTTCGACTGTCTGGGGCCGCGCTGCCGCATGGTCATCACCAGCCGGGATGCGAGCATCATCACGGCGATCGGCGGCACGGAGCACCAGGTGCAACTCCTGACGGAGGCCGAGGCGCGGGACCTGTTGGCCGAATGGGCCGGGCTCGACGTCGCCGCGCTGCCGGAGCAGGCCGTGGCGGTCATGGCGCATTGCGGGCAGCTGCCGCTGGCCCTGTCGCTGTGCGGGGCCATGGTACGCGACGGTGCGAGCTGGGACGACCTGCTGGAGGCGCTGGCTGAGGCCGACCTGGAGTACCTGGATCATCCCCACGGCAGCATCCTGCGCAGCATCAAGCTGAGTGTGGACCGGCTGCCCGAGGACGAGGCGGAGCGGTTCGCGGAGTTGCGGGTCTTCCCGCCGGATGAGACCGTGCCGGAGGCGGCGGTGCTGATGCTGTGGGCGCACACGGGCGGGCTGTCGCAGCGCCATGCGCGGAAGCTGCTGACGACGCTGGAGCAGCGTGCGCTGGTGCGGCTGGATGGCGTGGCGCCGAATCGACGCGTGTCGCTGCACGACCTGGTGTACGACTACATGGCACAGATGGTGGCGGACGAGGCGGCGCTGCATGGGGACCTAGTAGAGGCATACCGGGCGAAGTGTCCGGAGGGGTGGGCCTCGGGGCCGAATGACGGGTACTTCTTCGAGCACCTGCGGGAGCACCTGAAGGCGGCGGGGCGGGCGGAGGAGATTCTGGCGCTGTGCCTGGACCTGTGGTGGCTGGAGGCAAAGACCGAGGCGGGGCTGGTGTTCGACCTGCCGCGCGATTTGGAGGCAGGGCAGGCGGCGCTGTCGCTGGATGATCCGGTGTGCAAGAACCTGCGGCTGCTGGAGCAGGCCCTCCGCAACGACCTGCACTTCGTCGCCCGGCACCCGACGACGTTGTTCCAGTGCCTGTGGAACAGTGCTTGGTGGTATGACTGCCCGGACGCGGCGCACTATTGCGCCCCCCCGTCGGCGGCTGGAGTATCGCCGCCCCCCCCCTGGGAACGCTCCGAGCCGAAGCTATGCACGCTGCTTGAGCGCTGGCGGGAGGAGAAGGAGCAGTCGCAGCCTGGTCTTGCCTGGCTGCGGTCGTTGCGTCCTCCACCGCAGGCCATAGGGGGGCCGCAGATCGCTTGTCTTGGCGGCTCTCCGCGCGCAATGCTCTCCGTGGCCGTCTCTCCGCGTGGGATGATTGCCGCCAGCTCCAGGGATGGTATGGTATGGCTGTGGGATTCCTCGGTGTTTGCTCAAGTGGCCGTTCACCATGTCCACGACGCCGCCGTTACCAGCGTCACCTTCTCACCCGATGGCAGGCGGTTCGCAACCGGTTCTGAAGACGATGCAGTGCGGGTGTGGGATGCGGACAGTGGCGCGGAACTACTATGCCTCACTGGTCACCAGGACTGGGTACAGAGCGTCACGTTCTCACAGGACGGAAACTGGCTCGCGTCCGGTTCTTCGGACGGGACAGTGCGAGTCTGGGACTCCCAGACCGGTGCCGAAGTGGCCTGCCTGCGCGGGCACAGGCCCTGGGTCAATCATGTTGTCTTCTCGCCGGACGGGATGCAGGTCGCCTCCGGATCAGACGACGGCACTGTCCGTGTCTGGGAAGCGTGCACCGGGGCAGAGATCGCCTGTCTACAGGGCCACGAAGGCGTTGTGTTTGATGTGGCCTTCTCTGAGGACAGTAGCCTCCTTGCATCCGGCTCCACCAACGGCGTGCGGATCTGGGATACGCTCTCTCTGACGCAGGCCGCGTGCCTGGAGACACATGACCGGGTGAGTGGTCTTGCGTTCTCACCCGACGGCGCACGGCTCGCGGGTGGTTCTTATGATGGGACCCTGCATCTGTGGGACACAGCGACATGGACTGAGATTGCCCGTCTACGCGGCCACGAGGAGCCTGTCACAAGCGCGGTATTCCTCGACAGCCGTCGTCTGGTGTCTGCATCGTGGGATCAGACTGTTCGCGTTTGGGATGTAGACGCCGCAGTCGAGACAACTCGAACAACGACCTCGCCATACCTCAAGCACATCTGTTTCTCGCCAGACGGAACGCTGCTTCTCGGTGTTGGAGAAGACGGTGGAGCGTGCGTGCTCAACTGGCAGGACGGCCGGCCCGTCGCGTGCGTCAAGTGTCCTGAGGTTGTTACAAACGCCGCTTTCTCGCCCGACGGAGCTCGGTTCGGCCTCACATCGTGGGACCAGACACTTCGCGTCTGCAGCGTTCTGGCGCCGGAGGAGGCAGGACCGGTTCTCAGCGACGATGGCCCGCTCCGGAGCATAGCATTCTCACGGGATGGTCAGAGGTTAGCCACGGGAAGCGGGCGCGAACTGACCCACGAGAACTGCACGGTGCGGATATGGGACGCCGTTGATCTTGAGCCGATCGCATCCAACGACGGACATACCGGTCCGGTGATTGCTGTGGCCTTCTCACCAGACGGTACTGGCCTTGCCTCCGGTTCATACGACCACACAGTGCGGTTGTGGGACGCCAGCAGCGGAGCGTGTGTCGCCTGCCTGCACGGGCACGAGCACTGGGTCCAGGCCGTTGCATTCTCGCCCGACGGCGCTCGTCTGGTGTCTGTCGCGCTCGACGGGACGACAAGAGTGTGGGACGCGGGCTCGTACCGCTGTGTGGAGGTTATCCGCGGGATGGGCGACGCCGCAGCTATCTCCGGCGGAGCCAGATGGTGGGCGCTGAGTGATGGGGTTGAGACGCTGGTACAATCGGGAGCGGGGCGACGGGTCATGGGTTGGTGGCCCAGGCCATTTGAGGAGATCGTGACACACCCCTCTGGTCGGATGTGGGCCGGCCGCCTCGGCAGCCAGTGCATCACCCTATTCGCCCTCGAAGGCAATCCTGACACAGCGACGCTGCAGGGAAGAGCCGACTCAACCGAAGTCCCGGCGCTGCCTTGGCGCACCGACACGTGATAGAGGACGGCACGATGAGAACCGCTGTGCTGTACGCTAGGGTCTCCAGCAAGGAGCAAGCGGACGGAGGCTTCTCAATCCCGGCCCAGCTCAAGCTGCTGCAAGAGTACGCCCTGGACAAGGGCTTCCGCGTCGAGCGGGAGTTCGTGGATGTCGAGACCGCGAAGCAGGCTGGGCGAGCCGCTTTCGGGGAGATGGTCGCCTACCTGCAGCGCAACCGAGCCTGTCGCACCGTGCTAGTCGAGAAGACAGACCGCCTATATCGCAACCTCCGCGACTATGTGACTCTCGACGAACTCGACCTGGAGATCCACTTCGTCAAGGAGAACTTCGTCCTATCCGATGAGTGCCGGTCCACGGAGAAGTTCATGCACGGGATCAAGGTGCTGATGGCCAAGAACTACGTGGACAACCTCTCTGAGGAAGCCAGCAAGGGTATGCGGGAGAAGGCCGAACAGGGCACGTGGCCGTCGGCGGCACCCATCGGCTACGTGAATGTGCAGAATGGCGACAAACGCGAGATCGCGCCGGACCCGGACACAGCCCCCGTCGTCAGGAAGGTCTTCGAGTGGTACGCCGCCGGCGATTGCAGCTTCGCCGAGGTGGCGAGTCGTGCCGCGGCGGAGGGACTGACCACCCGGTTCGGCAAGCGTCCGGCCAAGGTCACGGTCGAGCGCATTCTGAAGAACCCCTTCTACATCGGCACCTTCACCTGGGGCGGCCGCACCTACCAGGGCAACCATGAGCCCCTGATCGGCGTCGAGCTGTTCCAGCGCGCCCAGGAGGCCCTGCACAAGATCAACCATCCCGTCGAGGAAGCCAAGCGCACGTTCGCTTACACGGGGCTCATCAGGTGCGCGCACTGCGGCTGCTCGATCACCGCGGAGATCCGCAAGGGGAAGTACGTCTACTATCACTGCACCGGCTCCAAGGGCGGGTGTGACAAGCCGGCCATCCGGGAGGAGCGCCTTCAGGAGCTGCTCGGGGACATCGTGAAGCGTGTTCAGATCAGCGGAGAGGACATCGAGTGGATCGTGTCGGCGCTGAAGGCCAGTCACCAGGACGAGACGGCCTACCACGAGGAGCAGGTGAGCAAGCTCCAGGCGGAAGTGAAACGGCTTCAGGACCGCTTGGACGCGGCCTACGAGGACAAGCTGGACGGAACCATTGGGGAAGACACCTGGCGCCGCAAGTCCACCGAATGGCGCTCGCGGCAACTGGAGATGCAGGCGGCCATCGAGCGTCACCTGACGGCCAGTCAGGTCTACTACGAGGCCGGAATCAGGGTTCTGAAGCTGGCCCAGAATGCGTACACGCTGTGGCTGACCCAGCCCCAGACTGAGAAGAGGAAGCTGCTGAATCTGCTACAATCGAACTTGACCTTCGATGGCACGAACCTAACGGCCACATACAGAAAACCCTTCTGCTGGTTAGCAGAAGGGCCTGTGCGTAGCGTATGGCGGGGCTGACGGGGCTCGAACCCGCGACTTCCACCTTGACAGGGTGGCACTCTAAACCGACTGAGCTACAGCCCCGCATCGGTTCGTCGTGACGAACCATCGGGAAAAAGACAATGCTCGCATCCTCGTCAGCGAGCCTCGACACTCTATCATATCCCCCCTGACGTGTCAACCAGATTCCCCACCTGGCTCTTACCCACTTAGTCTTGCCGGAAAGAAAGGAACCGAGGCTTGAGCGCGAATAGGAGATTGTCCAGATCACCCTATCTGCTCAGGAGCCTCGGTCATGAAGCTATTCGCCCACGACGAAGTGCAGGCCTTCGTAC
>JAJFUB010000096.1 GCA_021372615.1 bacterium
CCGAAGGCGTGCTCCGGGGGCATCAGCATGAAGAGCCAGGTCTCGGGGTAGAAGCAGGCCGATTGGTTGTTGGCCACAAACGGCATGCCGCAGTTGGTGTACGGGTTCCACAGGGGGATGGTGTTCTGACGCAGTTGCTCAGCGGCGTACTTGCGCCATGGGTAGGCTTGCTGGATGGAGTCGAGGAAGGGCGTGTGGACGCGACGGAAGCCCAAGTCCTCGGCGTGGGCTTGCCACGGCTGCATGACCATCAGCATGTCGGCCGGCAGCAGCAGCTTCCCCCCGAACGTCACGGGCCACAGCAACACCAGCAACACCAGGGCGATGCAGCCCAGGGCCGCCAGGTCCCTCCCGCGTTCGGTCTGCGGCACTCTCATCAGCGACTCCCCGGGGGCGGCACGCGGTAGATGCGCACGCCCTGTTCATCGTAGACACACTGCAAGCCGCCGCTCCCCAGGTCCAGGCCAGCGCTGCCGTTGAGCGCCCCCTCGAGCGGGCCGGCATACAGCATCGTGATACCGCGATCCCGCAGCGCTTGTGGCGCCGGGGCGGCCCGGAGCAACTCGTTCGCGTCGCGCAGACGGTCGCGGAAGTGCAGCGTCTCGGCCCAGTGCCCGACCCACACCTTCGCCGGGCACACGGTCGGAATGGTGCTGCCAATCAGACTCGAGGAGAGGACCACATCGTTCCGCGTCGCGTTCTCCCGCAGCCACGCCATCGCCTGCGCGTCCGGCGGGTCGAGGTAGATCGGCGGCTGCAGCACTTGCAGCAGGGCCGCGTTGTTGGTCTTCACGCTCTCGAGACACTGGGACACGAACAGGGCGCTGGACGGGATGCACAGCACCACGACCACGCACACAGTCAGGACGATGCGCTCCATCGCGTGCTTGGTCTTGCCGCGCTCGCGCAGACCCCGCGTGATCTGCTGCGCCAGCCATGATACCGCAAAGCCCGCCAGAATGCACAGGGGCAGGTGCAGCCCCTCGATCATCTTGCGCTGGAACGAGACCGGGATGAACAGGACGAGGGCATTGGCCAGGGCCCAGACGACCGGGAGGCGGCCGGAGGGGCCGGATACCATCCGGCCCGCCGTCAGCGGCGTAGTAGCTTCCCCCTTGGGCAGGAGCGCGGAGCCTGGAACGGCGGGCCGGATGATATCCGACCCCTCCAACGCCAACGGCTGACCCCGCAGTGTTAGCACTGCCCCGACAACCGCCAGGAGACCCACCAGGCCATAGGCGACGGCGTAGTCCACGAAGCGGAACGCCGGCGTCGGGGTGAGGCCTTTGGCCAGGAAGGACGGGTCGGTGAAGGTGGCGTAGAGCGACCAGAGGACGGAGGGCAGGCCAATCGCCACGATCGCCGCCACCGTCGCCAGACGCTTCCCGAATCCCGAATCCCGAATCCCGATTCCCGCCGTCACCCCCAAGGCCACCCACACCGCGAACACATCGTAGGTGTGGATGTTGCCCAGCACGAGCAGGCACAGCCCGCCCCACCAGACGGCGCGGCGGTCTCCCCGCATGGCGCGCAGCGCAAACAGGAACGTCAGGCACATCAGCGCCATCGAAGTCGCGAAGAGACCATTGAGCAGCAGCGACAGGAATGTGACGGCTTCCGGCTGCGTCTGCCACGCCTGCCCGACATCCACGGGATGGATGCCCGACTGCGGCCACACGAGCACAATGAGCCATCCGCAGCCCGACCCCACCGAGGCCAGAGCCAGCGCCGCCCACCGCGCCACGCGGTCCCGCGTCAGCTCCGCCACGAGCAGATAGAAGCTCACCAGCAGGAACACGCCACCCAGGAGCCGCAGGACATGGAACATGACCCGCAGGTCCACATGGAGCAGCCTGCTGACGCGCCCGCCCAGTTGCAGGAACACATTGACGAAGCGCGGGTTCTCGGGCTCGGTCGAGTACTGGTTGCGGAAGAGGACCTCACCTTCGGCCGCCTGCCGCATCCACGTCAGGTAGACATTCCCCTCATCCACACCCCAGACGAAGCCGCTGAAGCTGCGCCCGTCGGCGCGCTGCATCGCATAGACGTACGGGATGCACGTGAGCAGCATCACGAACGCGGCCCATAGCACCACCCACACCAGCTCGCGCCGTGTCGTGCCGTTACTGGGACCGCGGGCATCCTGCCCGCCGCCGTCCGCCGTAGGAGCGCCGGCTTCCAGCCGGCAGCCGTCGCCGTCAACCACGAGCCCCACCCCCTCGCCAGAACGCCGCAAGCCCTACCATCGCCGCCAGCGCCAGGAGACTCACGAAGAGCCCACAGACAACGGAGGTCGGGAAGTAGACAAGATCCAGTGTTCGCGTGCCTGCACCCACTACGACCGATGCCGTCGTCCGAGAGGGGACACCGGGCCTGATCTCTGCCGGCCTACGCCCCTCCGTCCAGGCCGACCATTGCCGGTTCAACGCGTCAGGCACGAGCACGGCGGCATCGGTCTGGAGTGGTGGTAGCAGGATACGACTGGCGTTCAGCCTGTCGCCACTGGCCGCGACAGGCGTAGACCAGGATATGGGCGTCATCGGGAGGAGGGCAGGCAGCCGCGACAGGGGGAAGCGAAGAGAGATGATGGCGCACCCTTCCCCCCGCCACACGGTGTGGAACCACTCCCCGACGGAGGCGGACTCAGCTTGTACGGCAAGCGTCGCGGCTCGCCCCATCCAATGGGTGGACTTCCCCAGTAGCAGCATATTGCCGTTCGACAAGGGCGACGGATCGGCCCCCTCGTAGCCTGCGGCCACTTCCCGGTACCGCGCCGGGAACAGTGAGTCATACCCGTCCACGCACCGCAGCCCATACACCGTCGCCGCATTGGGCGGCAGAATCACGTTGGCCGGGACCTTCGTCAGCCCCCAGGCCTGGCGGTCGTTGATCGCAACATAGCGGTCGGAGCCGAGGTGCTGGCGCAACTGCCCGATCAGCTCCGTCTCAGGGTACACGTCCTCCGCCCGCGCGCGCGGGTTGAAGTGGTAAGCCCACGGCAGCACCTGCACGAGCAGCAGCGCCAGCGCCACCACCGCAACAGCAGTGGAGAGCCGTCCGTCCGCAGGACGATCAGCCGCAGGCTCCCCAGGCGGGGGCTTCAGCCCCCGGTCAGCCGCGGCCCCCTCTTCCCCCTCTGCCTCCGCCTGCGTCCGCAGGACGCTCGCCCGCAGGCCCAGCGCCTCGATGACGCTCTGCAACCCCATCGCCCCCCACAGCGCCGCCGCGAGCGTCCAGACGCTCAGCAGCCTGGAGAACCCGCCGGCCTGGCCCAGTTTCGGCACGCCCCAGTAAAGCAGCATGGCTGGAGGGCCAGCCATGGCGCCCCACAGGGCGAAGAGGGCGATCCCGCCGAACAGCCAGGCCGCGCCGCGCCGGGGCTTCAGGGCCAGGCCCGCCAGCCCGAGCAGCAGCGTGATTGCCCCCACGAACCCGCAGTGCTCGCTGTAGCTGATGCCGGCATAGTCGCCCGTGACGGGCGAGCCGAGGAAGTCGGGCGACAGCAGCGTCGCCAGTTCGAGCGCCTGCACAGCCCGCTGGCGGTGAAAGGCGAAGCCGGCGCTGGACGGCCCGCCGCTGCCGCGCGAGGAGTGCCGTCCCAACTCGAGCGTCGGCAGTAGTTGCGCCATCGCGAGCATGAGGCCCAGTCCGGCTGCCAGTGTGACCGCTCCGATCCGCCGTCCCCGTCGAGGCGTAGTGCGGGTGAGGAGGCGGACCAGGGCGTACAGGAAGGCGAAGATCCAGACATAGGCCGCGATCTGGAAGTGGCCGGCGAGGAGGGTCATGCCGAGGGCCGTGGCGAGCATCAGGGGGCCACAGCAGGAGGCAACGGCGTCCTCACCCCTACCCCTCTCCCTCGCGCGGCACGACTGCGCTCCGGACAGGGGAACGGCTCGGCCCCGCACGATCACCTCTATCCCCCACCACGCGAGGGGCAACCAGATGAGGCTGTTGGGGAGCGTCGGCAGCTCGATCCATGTCACCATGAACCCGCCGTAGCTGAACGCCAGCGCGGCGAAGAGCGCGGGCAGGACGGACAGGCGCCAGGCCCGGCCCAGGCCGAAGACGAACAGCCCGCCCAGGAAGTAGTGCAGCGCCGCTGACAGCCCCATGCCTAGCTTCGGGTGGACGATGAAGTATAGCCAGTTGGGCGGGTAGAACATGGCCGACTGCCCGTTGCCCACGAAGGGATAGCCGCAGAACTGGTACGGGTTCCACAGGGGCAGCTCGCCCGACTGCGCCGCCCGGTGCAGGAGCAGCCGCCAGGGGTAGAACTGGGCCATGCTGTCCCACAGGAGCGAATCCCACTGGCGCGTCTCGCTGCTCGCCTCGGCCACGGCTGACCACGGCAACATCTGCTTCTGGTAGATCGCCGCTACCGGCACCCGGCCGCCGACCACACAGTTGCCCCAGAAGGCGCACGCCAGGGCGGCGAGCAGGAGGATCGCCAGTCCGTCATGGCGCCGATTGTCCACACCGTGTCCGACCATCGTCGCTGCCGTCCCCGGGGCCCTGTCCCTGCTGCCCAGTACCTACTGTAAACAAAAAGCCGGCCATGGCCGGCTCCCGTCACGACGAAGTGGGCGCGGGAATCACGAGCGCCCGTCCAGCGTCTGGTGCACGCTTGGGGGGGCCGAGGCGCGGGCAGCCGCCCGTGGGCTGTAGCTCAGGGCGACGATGATGACCCCCAGACAGATGGCGCCCAGGCCGGCCATGCGCAGCGGCGGGACGTGCTCCCCCAGGAGCTTCCAGGACAGCACGGCCACGATGACATAGCTCAGCGCCACCATGGGGTAGGCGTAGCTCAGCTCCAGCCGCGACAGCGCAATCAGGTACAGCAGAGAACTCACGCCATAGCACAGGAAGCCGACGGTCACTTGCCACTGCGTGAAGATGGAGCGCAGGACGATCAGCGGCGGCGGCTTGTGGCCGAGCATGTTGATGCCGGTCTTGAGCGAGATCTGTCCGACCGCCCCCAGCAGGATGGCGACGATGAGCACGATCAGGGCGATAGTCATGGTGCGTTGCTTCGGCGAGAAGATAAGCCGATACCTCCCTCGGTGCTGGCAGGGCCAGAGGTGCTGTCAAAGGCACATGATAGCGAACGGCGGGCAGAAGTGCAAACCCCAGACGCCAAGGACGGCGCACCAGTCACGCCGTGACTGGTGCGCCGCGCGTGTTCCTGCGGGCGACCCTCGCGTGGCGCGGCGTGTCCTCACGCCGCCGGCGCGCGTCGGGACACGCGCGCCCACGCGACCGGGCCACTAGCCGATTAGCTCGTTGGCCTTGTCTACCGCGGAGGCGGCATCCGGGGCATAGCCGTCGGCGCCGATCTCGTCGGCATAGTTCTGCGTCACGGGCGCGCCACCGATCATGACCTTGACCTGGTCACGGACACCGGCCTCCTTGAGGGCCTCAATGGTGTCCTTCATGGAGGGCATGGTGGTGGTGAGCAGGGCCGAGAGGGCGATGACCTGGGCGCCCTGGTCCTTGACGGCCGCCACGAACTTCTCGGGCGCCACGTCTACCTCGAGGTCCAGCACTTCGTAGCCGCCGCCCTCGAGCATCATGGCGACGAGATTCTTGCCGATGTCGTGCAGGTCGCCCTTGACCGTGCCGATGGCCACGGTGCCGCGGGGCTGGATGCCGCTCTCGGCCAGCAGGGGCTTGATGATGTCCATGCCCGCGTGCATGGCGCGCGCAGCGATGAGCACTTCGGGGACGTAGAACTCGTTCTTCTTGAACTTGTCGCCCACGACGCTCATCCCGGCAATGAGACCCTCATTGATGATGGCCTCGGCGCTGGCGCCCTCATCTACGGCTGCCCTCGTCAGGTTGCCTACGGTGTCGCGGTCGCCGCGGATCACGGCTTCAGCAATGCCCTGCAGGTCTGCCATCGTACTGCCTCCCAGTCTTGGCGGTGGAGCCTATGGCCCCGGTTCCGCAGCTTTGCCTTGTATGCACAGGTACGGGCCCGTGTTTCCCTGCCGGGGCGCCCATACCTTCCGGCCCTACATGAATAGCATCGTCTCCATGAACATCTGCTGGAAGTCCGGCCGCTGGGCCAACTCCAGGTGCTCGGCCCGACGCGCGATCTCCTCGGCACGCCGACGCCACGGTAGACTGAGCAGCGCCAGCATCGCCCCCGCGCCGGCCGCATTGCCCACGCCCCGGATGAGCGTCGGGGACATTGGCGGCAGCAGCCCCATCCGGAGCGCGCTCTGTGGGCGCAGGTAGTTGCCGAAGGCCCCCGCCAGCAGCACTGCGGACAGGTCCTCCACCTTCAGGCCACATTCCCGCAGCAGCAATTCGACGGCCGCCCGCACCGCACCTTTCGCCAACTGCAGCTCGCGCACATCTTTCTGCGTAAAGTATACGCCGGCATGTGCCTCGGCGTCGCCGTCGGACGCCAGCAGTATTCGCCGCGTGTTGCCCTCCCCCTGCAACCGGGCAGCCAGAGCGGGGGCCAGATCCTGCTCCCGGTCTGGCGCTACCATGCGCCCCATTGCGTCCACCAGCCCCGCCTCCAGGCACACCGCCATGGCGTCAAACAGCCCCGAGCCGCACAGGCCCAGCGGGCGCTGGTCGTCAATCGTCGTGATCTGCAGGTCGCCATCGTGCAGGTCTACCGCCGAGATGGCGCCGGGCGCGGCCCTCATGCCGTGCTCGATCTGCGCGCCCTCAAAGGCCGGACCGGCCGCGCACGAGGCGCACACGAGCCGCTCGCCCGACCACAGGGCCACCTCGCCGTTGGTGCCGATGTCCACCGCCAGGACCGGACGGTCGCTGTCCATCATGCGCGTGGCCGTGATGACCCCCACGGTGTCCGCACCCACGTAGCCGGCAATGACCGGCAAGCACACCACGCGCCCCTGCGCGTTCATCTTCAGGCCCAGGCTGCCGGGGGTGACGGTGATGGCGTCGCTGGCAACCGGGATGTAGGGCGCCTGGGCGATGTGCCAGGGATCCAGACCCAGGAACAGGTGGTGCATGCAGGTGTTGCCCACCACCGTCATCTCGATGACCTGGTCGGCATGGCCGCCGGCGGCCGCCAGGGCCTGGCTAACAACCTGGTTCACGACACCGACCGCCTCGCTCTGCAGCCGGGACAGACCGCCAGGTTGGTTCGCGGCATAGTCGGTCCGGGAGATGACGTCGGCTCCGTGCTGGGCCTGCGGATTGTGGGCCGTGCCGGACCCGAGATGCTCGCCTGTCAGCAGGTCCACCAGGTACGCAACCACGGTGGTCGTGCCGATGTCCACCGCGACGCCGAGCGGGTGCTGGGCTTCATCGAGCGTCGCCACCCCCACCAACCGGTCGTCCAGCAGCGTGGCGGAGACCGTGAACTGCCCCTCGCGCAGCTCGCCAGGGAGATCGCGCAGGGCGGTCAGGGCCGCGTTGTCCAGCGACACAGCGGGAGCGAGGCCGTCCCTGAGGCGCACGAAGTCGGCGCGCTGGTCTTGCAGGGACGGTTCGGGGAGCGACACGGTGACTTGCCGCACTGCGGGCTCGGGGGTCACGCCCTCGAGCAACTCGTCCTCGAGCGGCTTGGCGATCACAAGCCGCTGCTCGGGGGCGACGGACACAACGATATCGCTGCGGACGCGGGCCATGCAGGCCAGACGCCAGCCGGTCTTCAGCTCGTCGGCCGAGAGGATGTTCCGCTCATGGCGGTCGGGAGGGAGACAGTGCCCTTGCTGAATCTGCACGCGGCATTTGCCGCAGCGTCCGTGGCCGCCACAGGGGGCGGCCAGGGGCACGCCGGCGGCGACCGCGGCGTTCAGCAAAAGCTCACCGGCGGGAACCATCACGGTTGCACCGCCGGGGGTGAAGGTGACTCGGATTTCGGGGCTGCTCACGGGTGTTCGCCTGCCGGAGGATGGAAGTCGGGCACGCAGTCGCGCCCGACGGGGTGTCGCTCAGCGATCAGTAGTACCGCAACTGGTTGGAGGCCTCGTCGGCCTCTTTGGACCCGGGTGCCAACTCCACGACCTTCTCGAACACGGGCTTGGCCTCCTCGAACATCCCCAGCATGGTCTGCAGCTTGCCCAGATCCAGCAGGTACTTGGCGCTGTCGGGCCTCAGGTCGCTGGCGCGTGTCAGGGCCTCGATAGCGTCGTCAAACTCACCGGTGTTCATCAGCGACAGCCCGATCCCCCACCACGCCTCAGCCTCGCCATCGTCAGCACTGACAATGGTCCGGTAGATCTCGAGCGCCTCATCGTACTGGCCGCTGATTCGGTTCTGGTGTGCCGTCTGTAGCTGCTCGTGGGCCGCCATCGGCTCCCTCCGGAGCTGACCTGGGAATAACACGCACAATGGAAGATGATGGCTTCGGCAAGCATAACCGGAAGCGGGGACCTAAAGCAAGCCCCTTCGCCGCAACTCAGCCATGCTCAGGCCGGCGACTCGACAGCGTGTCCTGAAGCGTCAGACGTGCGCCCCGCAGGTACTCGGAGCCGGGCATCACCCGCTTCCCCTCCGGTTGGACGGCCAACAACTCCACCGCTCCCGCACGTGCCGCCACGACGGGACCGCGTCCCGCCGTAGTGGGCAGTTCGAGGATCCGGCCCGGTTCACCTGCCCGGCCGGACACAACTCGAGCGGCCCGGATCAGCAGCCGCTGCCCCCGCACCGCCGTCGCCGCCCCCGGCCAGGGCGTCACCGCGCGGACCCGGTTGACGATTCGCGTTGCCTCCTGGTCCCAGTCAATCAGCCCGTCCTGCTTCGTCAGACGCGGGGCGAGGGTCGCCTGGCTCTCATCCTGGGGCTGGCGCGGCGCCGTGCCGGCCATGACCCGGGGGAGCCACTCGCGCACCAGCTCGCAGCCGAGTCCCGTCAGGCGCACCGTCAGCGAGCTGGCGTCGTCCTCCTCGGCGATCGGCAGACGGGCCTGGGCGACGATGTCACCGGCGTCGAGACGGTCGCTCATGTGCTGCAGCGTCACACCGGTCTCGGGCAGACCGGCCAACAGGGCGTGCTGCACGGGCGCCGCCCCACGGAAGGCGGGCAGGAGCGAGTAATGCACATTGAGTGCCGCCACCCGTGGCACAGCCAGCAGCTCAGGGCACAGAATCTGTCCGAAAGCTACCACCAGGGCGATGTCCGGAGCCAGCTCCCGCAGATCGGCGATGAGCTGCGGATCGCGGCAACTCTCCGGCTGGAGCAGGCACAACTGGAGTCCCACGGCCTCCGCCTTCACCGGCGAGGGGCAGAGGCGATCGCTGCGGCCGCGCGGCCGGTCGGGCTGGGTGACGACGCTGACGATCTCCCCGCCGGCGTCCTGGATGGCCTGCAGGTACGGCACGGCACACTGGGGCGTCCCGAAGAAAACGACCTTCACGGCGCGTCCTCCTGCCCCTCCTGCTCGCGTTGCTCCCGCTCCTCCTGGCGCCGCCGCATCCGCTCGAAGGCGGCCATGACCTCTGGAACCGTCGCGCTCTCGAGGCGGTAGCCGTCCTCCTCGCTCTCGTCAGGGACCATCCAGCCGATGGAGTCGGGCTCCGCACGGTCAATGAACAGCACACCGTCCAGGTGGTCCACTTCGTGCAGCAGGCAGCGTGCGAACAGCCCCTCGGCTTCTACGCGCAGCGGCCGGCCGTGCTCGTCCAGGCCGGTGACGACGACCTGCAGGGGCCGGCACACTTCGGCCTGCAGCGTCGGCAGGCTCAGGCAGCCCTCGTAGGCCCACTGCTCGCCCCGGCGCGACTGCACCCGGGGGTTGATGATCTTGTACACGTGCTCCTCCTCGGAGTCCGCCTTGTCGCGGGCCACGAGACAGCGCTTGCTCACGCCCACCTGGGGTGCCGCCAGCCCGAGGCCGGGGGCGGCGATGAGGGTCTCGACCATGTCGTCGAGCAGTTGCCACAGCTCGTCGTCCACCTCGCGCACACGGTCGGCCTTCCGGCGCAGCACGGGGTCAGTACACAGGAGAATCTTGCGTAGGCTCATGGGTAGGTTGCAGGGCTCAGGGATCAGGGTTCAGGGTCTGGCACGGTCGCGGTCGGTGACCGCTCCCACAACGGATTGCAGGTTGGGGCGTGGGTGGCGTGGGA
>JAJFUB010000097.1 GCA_021372615.1 bacterium
GCTCCAGATCGCGCCGCAGGCCTCGCTCACCCACGCCAACATGGGCCTCGCCCTGATGCTCCGCAACCAGCGCGGCGACGTCGAGGACGCACTGCAACACTGGCAACTCATGCACCAGCACGGTGACGCCCGCGCGCGGAAAACCTTCGAGGCCTTCATGCAGGCCCAGTCGCCGGAAGCCGCCCAGCGCTTGCGCTTCCAGGACATGGAGCTCATCTTCCGCCCGCTCAACGTGGCCGATTGGGTAGTCATCCCTCTGCCGCGGATGAGCCCCCCACGCTACCTCATCGAGGAACTCCTGGACATCCCCGACTGGCAACTGGTGGCCTACCACAAGCTGGTCAATCGCGCCCTGACCCTCCGGCGCAAGGCCGAAAGAACCCGAAGCCGCCTCCGCCGCCTGGCCCTCTAGACCCACTCGCCCCCCATCTCCGCGTAGTGCGGGCGTCTCGCCCGCAGCCGTTATCCCCGACCACCCATCCGCCCTCACCGACCTCTGTACGAGCGATCACCGATCACGACCATCACCGACCTCCCCCCACTCCCTTCCCGCAAACCCCTCCGCCCCAGGCAGGAAAACCATCCCCACAAGGCGCACCTACCGCACCATACGCCCTCTCATCTAGCGGGAGACCATCATGACCCTCAAGCCCCTCAGCCCCCGTCACTGGGAAGCGGTTGAGTTCACCGACCATCCCCAACATGACACGATCTGGACCATCACCATGGGCCACGACGGGCAGGTCTACATCGGCCTGTGCCTCGAAGGCACCGGCGGCGGCGTCGCGCAGGTCTACACGTACGACACTGCCCAGCGCCGCCTGCGGCACCTCGCCGACATGGGCACAGTCACCGGCGAGCCGCCGGACAACGGCCACGCCACCCAGGGCAAGATCCATTTCTCGCTCTGCCACGCCCGCGATGGCAAGCTCTACGGCGCAACCCACTGCACCACGCCGCCCCTGGGCCAGACCCTCTGGAGCCCGCTCAGCATGTGGGGCGATCCCGACATGAGCTTCCCCGGCGGCCACATCTTCCGCCACGACACCCTCTCTGGCGAGACCGTGGACTACGGCGTCATCACTCCCAACGACGGCATCCCCTATCTGATGCTCGACGAAGAGCGCCAGTGTCTGTACGGCGCGACCTACCCGAAGGCCCACCTCTTCCGCTGCAACCTGCAGGGCCGCGACTTCAAAGACTACGGCCGCCTATCGGCCCAGTATCCCATCTCGATGGTCTTCGATACCGCCGGCAATCTCTACACTTCCGACGTGAACTCGGGGCTCATCAAGTACGACGTCGCGCAGGACAAGCTCGTCTTCCTCAACACCCGCCCCTTTGCGCACTCCTGGAACACCGATGCCCGCTACTCGTGGGTCACCGACATGTGTCTCGCGCAGGATGGCTGGATCTACGGCCTGACCTACTCCAACGGTCACCTCTTCCGCTTCGACCCGCGCGAGGAAGCGCCCCAGGTCCAGGACCTCGGCGAGGCCCTGCCGGGGATGTCGGCGGAGATGATCCGCTGCCTCGTGCCCGACCGCCAGGGCCATCTGTACTTCCTGGCCCAGCCCCAGGGCCTCGGCACCGTGCTGGCCCGCTACGACCTCACAACCGAGCAGAGCGAGGCCCTCAATCTGTTCGAACTCAAAGACCAGGAGTACTTCACCTGGCGCGGTGTCTGTGGCGAAGACGGCACGCTCTACCTCGCCACGATCCACCGCATCCCGTGCGCGCTCTTGATCTACCGCCCGTGACCGCCCCGGAGGAACCCATGCCTGCCAAGCCTTCAACCAAGCCCTCGATTCCCGAACTCGCCGCCCCTGAAGCCAGCGAGCACTCCAGGCTCTACCGCACCAAGGCCTTTCCCTTTGTCAGCGAGGGGAGCGTCTACTGCTTCGGCCTCCGCGAACATCTCGTGAAGCCGACCATCGCCCGGGGCGAGTCCGCCATCAGCGCCCTGCTCGCCCTGCCCTCCGGGAATGTCTACGGCCTCACCTGTGGCGAAAAGTGCCATCTCTTCTACTTCCACCCCGGCTTCGGCGTGGCCCACACCGGGGCGGTGAGCGAGAGTACCGCGACCGGCGGAGCCCTGCTGCAGATCGGCGACCAGCAGCTTCTCGGCGGCTGGCACGGGCCGGACGCTGGCGGCCTGTTCAGGCACGATGCCACGGCCGAGATGGGCCAGGGCATGGAGCAATTCCGCGGCGCCAAGAGTCCCATCGAGCCCCTCGCCCTGCCAGCAGGCACCGGCGGCGTGATGGCTCTGGCGGGGCCGGTTGAGGGGGTTGCCTACGCCCTCACCACCAGCGGCGCCCTCGTCGCCGTGGACTGCGCCACCGGCAAGACGAAGACCGTCGCGCGAGTCGCCGCCGCTGCGCCGGCACTGGTCGCTCTACCAGACGGCCACCTCCTCGGCGCCTTCGCCGAGGGCCAACTGTGGCAGTACTC
>JAJFUB010000098.1 GCA_021372615.1 bacterium
CGTGTGCGGCGGGCCCCACGGCCGGCGGCGGGGCCCGCCGCACACGACGCGGCACCCGCCCCCTGATCCGCAGAGGAGCACACACATGGACGCCATCAAGGCCGGTTTCGTTGGCTTCGGCGAGATCAACACCCCGCGCGAGATCATCACGCGCAAGTGCGCCGAGGCGCGGCGAGTGCTCGAGGGGCAGGGCCTGCAGCTCGTCTGGACCGACCCGGTCAGCGACGACCCCGCCGGGCAGGATGTCGCCCGGGCGAGGGCGGAGCTTGCCGGCCAGGACTTCGACCTGCTCATTCTCTGCCTCGCCGGCTGGATCCCCTCCCATGCCGTCATCGCCATCGCCGACGCCTTCCGGCACAAGCCCATGATCCTGCTGGGCCTCACGGGCTGGGACGAGGGTGGGCGCTTCGTCACCACGGCTGACCAGGCCGGCACGACGGCCCTCCGCAAGCCCATGGCCGACCTGGGCTACACCTTCAAGTACCTCCCGACCTTCCGGGGCGAGGCGCTGCCGGTTGCTGAGGTGATGAGCTACGCCCGCGCCGCCCACGCTGCCGCGGCCCTGCGCGGCGCGCGCATCGGCACCATGGGCTACCGCGACATGCGCCTGTATGGGACCCAGCATGACGGCGTCTCGCTGCGCGGGCGCATCGGCCCGGAAGTCGAGCCGTTCGAGATGCTGGAGATGGTCCAGGCGATGGACCACCTGGACCCGCAGGCCGTCGCCGCGCTGTCGGCCGACGTGGCGCAGCGCTGGTCGTTCGTCAAGCCGCCGCAGCCGGGCACGATCGAGAGCACGGTGAAGCTCTTCCTGGCCGTGCAGCAGAAGGTGCGCGAGCGGTGCTTCCAGGCGGTCTCCCTGATTGACGTGGATGGCGTGAAGAAGCTCCTGGGCTTCGCGCCCGCAGGTGCCTTCATGCTCCTGCACGAGGAGGAGGGCGTCTGCACCGTCCCCGAAAACGACATCCTCGGTGCGGTTACGCAGCTCATGGTCAAGGGCGTCACGGGGCAGGTCGGCGCGTACATGGAGTTCTACGAGTTCCAGCGGGACGGGATGCTCATGGGCGTGCCGGACTACGTGCCCAGCGAGGTCGTGGACGGCCCCGTCACAGTCCTGCCGACGGCCTTCGGGGAGTTCGGCGAGGGTCTGCTCAATGTCTCGCAGTTGAAGACCGGGCCGGTGACGGTGGCGCGCCTCACGCATTGCGGCGACCGCTACGCGATGCACATGGTCACGGGGGAGGCGAAGACGCCGCGGCGGTGGGAGGAGGCCGGCTGGGCCCCGCCCGCTCCGCAACTGCCGAGCCTGGAGATCGTCCTGGACACGCCGGTCGAGCCGTTCATCCAGCAGGTGCTCAGCCAGCATTACATCATCTCGTACGGCGACAACACGGCGGCGCTGGGCGACCTGTGCGCGATCCTGGGCGTGGATGTGATGCCGGTGTGAGCGATCGCGAATTCGACGCCGTCGTCGCCGGCTACACCGGTGTGGACCTGGTCCCGGCTTTCCCCGACACGGCGGCCGTGCCGCTGGCGCAACTGCTGCGTCCGGGGAAGCTGGTTGAGGTGGGGCCGCTGGACATCACGCCCGGGGGCGTTGTGCCCAACACTGGTCTGGCCATGGCCGCGTTCGGGGCGCGTGTCGCCCTGACGGGCCTCCTCGGCCACGACCACCTCGGTGACCTGCTGCTGGGCCTGCTGGACGGGCGCGGCGCCGCGCTGCACCTGCGCCGCACCGACGCCGCCGGCACGGCCTACGGGTTCGTCATCGCCCCGCCCGGCACCGACCGCGTCTTCCTGGAATGCCCCGGCTGCAACGCCACCTTCGGCGCGGCCGATGTGGACTACGACCTCGTCACCCGCAGCCGCCTGTTCCACTTCGGCTACCCGCCGCTCATGCCGCGCCTGTGCGCCGACGACGGGGCCGAACTGGCGGACATGCTCGCTCGCGTGCGCGGCCTCGGGGTCGCCACTGCGCTCGACATGACCCTCCCAGATTCGCAGGGCCCGACCGGGGGCGTGGACTGGCGGGCGCTGCTGGCGCGGGTGCTGCCCCACGTAGACATCTTCACCCCGAGCCTCGAGGAGCTCGTCTTCATGCTGGCCCCCGACCGCTGGGCAACCGGGGCGCCGGCTGACGAACTGCCGGACGCGGACTGCATTTCCCTGGCGGAGCAGGCCGTCGCCCTGGGCGCGCGGATCGTGCTGCTGAAGCTCGGCGAGCGCGGCGGTCTGCTGTGCACCGGCGACACTGCGGCTGTCCAGCTCGCGCTGGACCCGCAGACCTGGAGCCATCAGCGCCTGCCGCTGCCCGCCTTCCCGGCCGACCCGGCGCGCTTCTGCAACGCCTGCGGGGCAGGCGATGCGGCCGTGGGGGCGTTCCTGACTGCCATCCTGAAGGGGGAGACGGCCGCCGCCACCGGGCAGATGGCCATGCTCGCCGGGCGCGACAGCCTGTACGCGGTGGATACGACGTCAGGCCTCAGAACGTGGGGTGAGATGGCGGGCGAGATCACGGCGTCATGAAGCGCCAGCGCAGCTCACCGTACGAGGGCGGGGGGCCCGGTTTGACGACGCGGCTTGCCCCGACCAGAGCGCCCCCGCTGTCGCGTGTCGCCCGCAGCTCCGTCCACGAGTACTCGCCTCGCTCGTAGTCGTACGTCTCGCCGTCATCATCGTAGAGCAGGAACCGTCCCTCGGCCCGGCCGTAGTGCCGCACCTCCAGCCCGCCATCCACCAGCAGGGGTACGATGCCCCCGTCACGGACGAACACCGGGATGCGCTCCAGCCCCGGCGCTACCACGATCTCCTGGCCTCCGTCGTACCAGGCGCCGGTGTAGAAGTCGCACCAGCCGCCGGGGGGCAGCCACACCGTGCGCTCGGCCTCCCCGGCGAACAGCGGCGCCACCAGCAGGCTGTCGCCCATCATGTACTCGTCCTTGATCTCGCGCGGGGGCGGGACCGCGTACGGGTTGGCGGTGGCATCCAGTGCGCCCTGCGCGGGCCGCACCCCGGCCGCCGGTGACGGCGCCCCGCCCTGCTCGAGGGCCAGCGCCCGGAACGGCGGCAGACCCTCGAAGTGGTAGCGCGCGAAGGCCGAGTATAGACAGGGCAGCAGGCGCCGGCGCAGCAGCATCACCTCGCGCACGGCGTCCGCGACTTCGGGGAACGACCACGGCTTGGTGCCGTCGGCCCAGGCGTTGATCATCGCCAGCGGCCCGAAGCACGTCGTCTGCAGCCGCCGCAGCCATTCCTCGGCCGTGGGCGCGCTGCGCGCCTCAGGCGTCCACAGCACGCCGAGGAACCCGCTGTTGCACAGCGCGGTGATGAAGTCGCGATGGCTGTAGCAGTCGTTGTAGATGACGTACGGGTAGCCGACGCCGCCGGCGTTCGTGCCGCGCACGAGGCCATATGTGCGGCGGTTGCGCGCGCGGAACATGCCCGTGAGCATCCGCTGCACCTGCAACCCGTAGGTCTGCCGCATGACCTCGCCGGAATGCCCGGCGGGGAACGTGGCGTGGTCGGGCCACAGCCACGCGTCAATCCCGTCCACTTCGTCAATCTTGTAGCCGCTGACGCCCCGGGCGAGATGCTCGCGGTCGAAGTACGCCGTCGTGGCCTCGGCCGCCGGGGCCAGCGTGTAGTCCGGCACCAGCCCGCACCAGACGGTGTGGGAGCCCGACATGTCCACCAGTTGCTCATACAGCGGCGACCGTGGCGAGACGTACGGGTTCGCCCACAGGTTCACACGGACGCCCTGCGCGGCCAGCCGCGCGCACAGCGCGTCGGGATCGGGGAAGCGCCCTCGGTCCCACTCGTAGGTGCACGGATAGCAGCGGGTCTGCCAGCCGGGCTCGAGGCCGATGACGTCCAGCGGGAACCCGCGTTCGCGGAACTGTACCGCCTCGGCCTCCGTCTCGGCCTGGGTGAAGGCCATCGGCACCCGGTGCCAGAACCCCAGCCCCCACCGTGGCGGCAGGCAGCCGCCCCCGCACAGGAGGTTATACCGCTGCACCGCCAGCAACGGCGTCGGCCCGCCGAAGATGATGACCTCGACGCTGCGGCCGGGCACGGCGACCTCTACCGCATCCGACAGCGGGTTGGGCGTCCACTCCGGGTCGGTGGTGCGGTCGCGGTCGGGCGGCGGGTGCGGCGAGTCGCGCCGCACAGTGGTGCCCGCGTAGACGGTCATCATGCGCTCGCTGTTGATGAGCACAGCGTAGCCGCGACTGGAGACATACACCGGGCACGGGGCGTGCGTGGCGCCGGTGTCGGCAGCGCCGTAGTGGTCCATCCTCAGCCGCCGCACCTTGCCTCGCTGGTGTAGCGACTGGAACTGCAACCCCAGCCCGTAGAGCTGCTCGTCCGGCTCCAGCGGCAGCCGCACTACCACCCGATCGGCCTGTGTCTCCACCGTGATCAGCGCTTGGGGCAGCGGGAAGTCCGTCTCGCCCAGAAGCGCGATCGCCTCCCCCTGCGGCGCGGAGGCGGCGAAGCCGAGGAGCCCGGCTGGTTCCCGCTCGCCCACCGTCGCCGACCACACCCCCGGTGCCTCCTGCTGCCACGTCAATTGCTGGGCCTCAGCCATCGCCTACTGCCCCTTCACATACCGGCACTTGCCCTCGGTCAGCGCCCTCATCGCCTGCCGCGTCTCGGCGGGGTAGTTGTTGTAGTCCACGCATTCGAGGCTGATGCCGTCGGCCCCTACGTCCCACGCCAGCTCCGTCAGCCGCGTCGCCACTTGCGCGAAGCTCTCCCCGGTCGCCTTCATGTACTCCTGGATGCCCGCGCCGTGGTAATTGTACGCCGACACCGGGCACAGCAACTTGCAGTGTCCCCGCGTCACGCCCAGCACCTGCTCATACAGCGCCCGCGTACTGCCATACGGGTCGGCGCGGTCCCAGCCCACGCTGTTGATGACGACCGTGTCCACAAGGCCTTCGCGGACCCAGCGCTGCCAGTCCGCCCCGGCGGTGATGATCGGCTTGTCGCTCAGCGGCGCGATGGCCGGGATGCCCACCATGATCTCGACGCGCCGGCCCTCGGCCCGGGCATGGGCGTGCATCTGCCGGAGCAGCTCCGTGACGTGCCCGGCCACGTGGCGGCACCACTGCGGGTCGGTGGGTGAGGCCGGCGGCTCGGCGCCATACTGACGCCGATAGGCTGCCCTGACCGGCTCGGCGTACTCGAGGGCCGGGGTCCAGCCACCGGTGCGGAAGAAGTCAATGAACACGCTCTGGGCCCCGCGCTCCAGCAACTCGTCGAACAGGCCGAGCTTGTGCTGCACGACCTCGGGGAAGCCCAGGCTGCTCCGGCCGCACCAGGGCACGCCGTCCGCGTTCCGCCCCCAGTACTGCGGGTGGTCCAGGTTCCAGCTCCCGATGGTGAAGCCGGCCCAGTGGTTCTCCTCGAAGGGCCAGTGGACGCCGGGGCGCAGGCCGCGCTCGCGACACATTGCCAGCGCCGAGAGCAGGATGTCGGGCTGCGCGTCGCCATAGCGCACCCAGCCATACAGCGGCACGTTGCTGGGGATGCGACGCTTGTCGAGGGGCTCGTCGCCATGCGCGGAGTCCAGGCGGCTAGGGTAGCGCATGGTCGCCCCGGCGCAGTTGCGCCACAGGATGGTCGTCGCGCCGGTCTCCTGCACATGGTCGAGTATCTTGGCGTTGCCCGCGGGGGTCTCGGTGTCAAACAGCGGCTTGCCGTCTCTGTCGCGGCAGCCCACGAAGTCGAAGTGGTCCACCCAGGCCGCCACCTCGAAGCGCCGGGGCGCGGCGGCCGGTTGGGCCGCCAGCGGCGCTGTGGCGGCGAGCACGACCCACGCCAGCAGCAGCGAGTGTCTCATGGCCGCAGGAACTCCTCCAGGCTGCCGCCCACGCCCTGACTGCGCACGAGCAGCATGGGGTGCACTTCGAGGCTATGCAGCCGCAAGCCCGTGGCGGGCATCGTGTTGTCGAACTGCAGGCCCACGCGGATCTGTGTCGGCGCCGGGTAGGCCATCGTCGCCCCGGTGCCCACCGTCGCCTGCGCCACGTCACCGACGAACAGCTCGACCGTGCCGAGGCGATCGCGTGTGCCCGTGACCGTCAGGCGCTGGCCGGTCGGCAGCGGCCCGGCCGTGCAGGCGCCGACGTACTGCGAGCTGACGGTGCGCGAGCTGAACCACAACCGGTCCCGGTCGTCGAGGTACAGTTGCCAGCCGCGCTGACAGATCGGGTAGTCGCCCACGGCGATCATGCGCAGCGCCTGCGTGTGCCGCTCGACCATCACCTCGGCCCGCACCGAGAAGGACTTGCGGCCGAAGTCGCAGCCCCGGGGCTGCGGCACGGTGATGTAGCCGCCGGGGCCGAAGGTGATGCCGCCGTCGGCCGGTGTCACCGCTCCCACGACCTGGCCGTCATTGCCGGTCCCGCTTTCGTCCTTCATGGTCTGTCCGGCCATCCCGGCGAAGCGGAACTTGAGCACGGGAGGCGCCTGCTCCTCGGCGGTCTGCGGCCGGGGGAGATGCGTGGGGAGCTGCGGGGTGAAGCGGTAGAGCTTGTAGCTCCCGGTGCGGTTGCTCTCGAAGACGAGCTGCTTGCCGTCGGGCGACCAGGCGGGGCTGCGGGCGTTCCCCGGCCCGGTGTCCAGCCGCACAGCCCCGCCGGTCTGCACCTCGATGACGTAGAGGCCCCAGCCCAGGTCGCCGGGCTGGTACCCCGTGCAGGCCAGCCAACGCCCATCCGGCGACCAGCGCGGGCCGTAGCAGGGCCAGGTGGGATCGGTCAGCCGGTAGGCCTGGTCGGGCTGCGCCGTCTTCGCGAGCATGATGGTCCAGTTCGCGCGCAGGCCGCGCATCATCCCGTAGGCGATGAAGCGGCCATCGGGCGAAAGCGCCGGCTGCACCGCCGCGCAGTCGTCGGCATCGCGGGCGATCAGGCGCACGGGCGCGGGCAGCTGCGTCCCGTCGGCGGGCGGCAAGGCGAGCCGGAAGAGGCCCACGGCCGAGGCCTTGAGGTCACGGGTGGAGGAGAAGTGCACGTCGCGGCCGTCGGGGCTGAAAGCGGGGGCGTAGTCGCGGACGAGGCCATCGGTGAGGCGGCGGGACTTGCCGCCAGAGGCGGGGATAGCCATGAGGTTGTAGCCCCGCTCCTGTCCCTGGGCCACCGTGCGTGTGGCCTCACCGAAGCTGTAGACGATCGTGCGCCCGTCGGGCGACCAGGCCGGGTAGAGGGCATTGCCGGGCCCGGCGACCAGCGGCCTGACCGCCCCGGTAGCGATGTCCAACACCTGCAGGTCGGCGTCGCGCCGGATGGTGCGCTGGAACACGAGGCAGCGCCCGTCAGGCGACCAGGCTGCGTCCGTGTCGTCCCCGGGGCCCCGGGTGAGCTGCACCGGGGCCGCCCCCGCGACCACGGCAATGAGGCACAGCGCGCCCGTCAGACCCAGCCTGCGACCGATCATGCGCCCGAGCGTCGGCATGGTCGCCGTCATTCCCTTCCCCGAGTGGTGACACGACGACGCGTGGTACCGTCGGAGCGCGGCTCTCCAGAGCCGCACACGCACGCCACACGGCTTGCGGCTCTGGAGAGCCGCGCTCCAACGACACCGCCTGCCTGAGACAGGTCGCTAGTCCTCGTCGCCCCCGAGCCCCAGACCCCGGCCATCGGGGTAGGCGCGGGCTTCATCCAGCGTCACTACCCCGTCCGCGTTCGCGTCCATCTGCCGGAAGGTGTTCGGCTGGCCCATCTCCTGGGCGGTCAGTCGTCCGTCGCCGTTGGCATCGAGGTCCTTGAAGCGCTGCGCGAGGTCGCCCCGGCCCTCATGCCGCGGGCCGTAGCGTTCCCAGCGCGGCGCCATGAGCTGCGCGTTCCAGGCGTCCCAGGCTGTCTGCATCTCCCGGACCCGATCGGGCTGCTGGGCCGCCACGTTGTGCTTCTCGCCGATGTCGTCGGCCAGGTTGTATAGCTCCCACGTGTCGTGGCCGGGGCCGACGACGAGTTTCCACTCGTCCCGGCGAATGGCGCGCTGGGTCTGGAAGCGCCAGTACAGCGTGTCGTGCGGCTGGCCGGTGGCCTGCCCGGTCAGGTACGGCAGGAGATTGGCGCCATCAAGCTGCCAGTGGGGCAGCAACTGCTGGCCGGCGGCGGACAGGGCGGTAGCGGCGATGTCCAGCGAGATCACGGGCCGGTGGCAGGTCTGGCCCACGGGGATGTGGCCGGGCCATTGTGCCATGAAGGGGATGCGGATGCCGCCTTCCCATATCTGGCGCTTGCCGCCGCGCAGCGCCCCGTTGCTCGAGGTCGTCATGCCGGGCGGCCCCCCGTTGTCGCTCAGGAAGAACAGCAGCGTGTCCTGCTCCAGGTTCAGTCGGCGCAAGGTGTCCAGGACGCGCCCCACGTTGTCATCCATGGCTGTCTGCATGGCCGCGAAGACCCGGCGCTTGCCGCGCAGGCCGTGGATGCGGGCGCGGTACGCGTCCGGCGCCTGCAGCGGCGCATGGACGGCGTTGAGAGCCAGGTACAGGAAGAACGGCGCCTCCTGGCGGCGCTCGATGAAGGCGACGGCCTCGCGCCCGAAGGCGTCGGTCAGGTACTCCTTCTCGTTCACCGGCTCGTTCCCGCGCAGGATGTTGTCAAAGCCCCGGGTGCCGGGCAGGTAGGCATTGGCGCCGCCCAGGAAGCCGTAGAACTCGTCGAAGCCCCGGCGCGTCGGCTGCAGCTCCGGGCGCAGGCCCAGGTGCCACTTGCCCACGATCCCGGTGGCATAGCCGGCGCGACGCAGCCGCTCCGCCAGCGTCGTCTCGGTGCGGGGCAGGCCGAAGGTCGCGTCAGGGGTGGGCGCAGGGTTATCCTCGAAGCCGAAGCGCTGCTGGTAGCGGCCGGTCATCAGCCCGGCGCGCGCCGGCGCGCACAGGGGGCAGGACACGTAGCCGTCGGTGAAGCGCACCCCGTTGGCGGCGATGGAGTCGATGCGCGGAGTGGCGATGTCGTGGCAGCCCTGCGCGCTCAGTTCGCCGTAGCCGAGGTCATCCACGAGAATGACGATGATGTTGGGCAGGCGGGCAGGGGTCGCCCAGACCGCCCGCGACAGCGCCAACCCGGCCGCGCCAGCGCCCAGGGCGCCGAGGAAATCACGTCGGTCCATGAAGCCAGTCTCCTAATGGTCAGCCCCCCGGCGGTGAGGCAACAGGTGCATCAACACCGCCGTGCGCCGGCGGTGTTCCCCCTAGCCGCGGCGTGGCTCATGGCCCCACGAGCTGCACCGGCCCGGCGAACGTGATGGTCAGGTCCAGGTGGAAGCGGTCGTCGGCGGTGACGTCCCGTCCCTGGTCGTCGGAGATGGCCGGCAGCCGGATCTCGTACACGGGGCGCTCCCACTTGCGCAGGTCCTGCATCATGACATCGGCCGCCGCGCGCAGGTCGAGCGTGATCGCCTCCGGGGCGTTCCGAGCAACCTCCAGCCGGGCCGCCTCCCCTCCCCAGCCGTTGAACGGTTGGTCGGCCGGGAAGCCGATGAGGTCGGGCTCGCCCTCCGCGCGCGAGACCGCCACCTCCTTGCCCGCATACACCGCCACCGGCAGGCACAGCGAGAACTGCAGGCCATTGAGCTTCATGACCTTCGTGGGGACCACGTCATACTCCAGTTGCAGGCCCCGCGGCAGCGTCTTCACGCTCTCGATGTAGCGCAGGGCGCCGCCGTCGGTGTTCGGGATCGGCAGCGTCCCGACGAAGCGCTTGCCGGCCTGGTCGGGCAGGTCAGACACTTGCGCGGTGGCTGTCGCCTGCGGGGCGTGTTTCCACTGGGGGCCGTGGGCGTTCAGCTCGATCACGCCCAGCTCCACGCCGCCACGGCTGATCGTCGCCGCGCCACTCTGATCCAGCTTCGCCGACACGGCGTCTTCCGCCGCCAGGCCGCCGGTCACCGCCACCAGCACCGCCACGGCCGCGCCCCCCACAGCCCAAGCGAGGCGCAGGTTGCCCATGCTGTCACCTTCTCTCCGGTACTCCCCCGGCCGGGGCGCTCACGGCCGCACGACCTCAAACGGCAGGGGCGGCAGCACCCCGAGCGACACGCGCTCGTGCGCCAGCGCCGCCCTGTCGGCCGGCCCGCCTCCGGGCACTTCGGTCGAGACATCCAGAATCAGGTTGCCCGCGTCCCCCACGTGGGCGATGATCGCGTCCGCCTGCAGCGTGATCGCCAGACCGGACGGTGTGACCCGCACGCCCTGCACCGTGAGGCCTCGCGGATGACTTGCCAGCTCCACGCGGAGAGCCGACAGGGCCGTCCGGCGGGCATCGCCCAGCACCGGCGGGGCCTGCAGTTGCACCTGGACGGTCCCGCCCTGCGGCAAACGCACCGGCCCGGCGGAGGCCCACCTCACCCCCGGGAGCAGCGGGCGCCAGATGGCGGGCACCGGACGGGGGCGCGGAATGGCCACCAGGAACTCCTGCTGGGGCACAAGATGCCAGTACGCAAAGGCCTGCATCATCTTCTCGGCCGGCACGGCCGGGCGGGTGAGGGTCGTCCCGCCGCTCTGGGCGCTGCCCTCGAACTGCAGCACAAAGGCCTGCCGGGGCACATCCCGCGGCGCGGCGACCGTCATGTCCGCGGTGTCCTTGTCCCCCGCAATGCGCACCGGCCTGGCGGTGAACCCCGCCGGGGCGTCCTTGAGAACCACATCAATGTCCCCGGCGAGGCCATCGCGTCGTATGGCCTGGACCGTCACGGTACCCGACCGGCCGGGCCCCAGCGCCAGGCCCGCGGGCGTGACGCGCAGGACGAAGTCTGGCCGGGGCGGCCCGAGCCGCAGGCGGTAGGCGCACTCGTCCCCGCCCTGGCCCTGCACATCCGACAGGGCCAGCACATAGTCGCCATCCACGGGCAGCTTCACCCGCACGACCGAATCCGCCTGATGGGCCACCAGGCCTGCCGCCGGGTCGTCGGTGTCGTCGTTGGCAACCACCAGCGCGCCGTCCGGGCCGGTCAACTGCAGGAGCGAGTCCACCGGCGAGCCCAGCCGCCGCGCCAGGACCTCGGCCACGACCTCCTCCCCGGCCCGCCCTGCGAACCGGAAGCAGTCCACGTCGCCGGGCTGGCCGATGCGGCCGTTGAGGACGACTGGCGGCGACACCAACTGCGGGGCGGCGGCGCTGTCGTTCGGTTCGGCTTCCAGCGTCTCGGGGAGTGTGTCCACGGCGTACGGCAGCTCATTGCCCAGGCCCCGGGCCTGGGGCAGGCGCGTCTGGCGGACAGCCCCCCCGCCGGGCGCGGTGTCCAGCGACAGCCTGGCGGTCGGGAGGTTCCATCCCGCGACAGCGACCGTGGCCGCAGTGCCCTCGCGGGCTCCGAGCGGGAACATGCGCGTCACGAAGGGTAGTTCGCCCACGGCGACGCGATAGACAAAGTCATCCCGCCCGCGGTAGATGGCGTCGCGCACTTCGAGCGCATACACGCCCTCCGCCGGGGCCTTGTACATCAGCACGGGGTCGGGGTCGGAGCCGTTGTCGTCGGCATAGGCGACCGCGCGCCTCTGCGGGTCAAGCAGCGCCACGACCGGCTGGAACCAGCCGGGCACGGCGTCGGCCAGGTACGGCACGAGCCGCCGGGCCTGCACGCGGATCACGGTCTGCCGCCCCTGCCGCAGCCGGACGTGGAAGCGATCCTCTTCGCCCGGCATGATCTGACCGTTGAGGACAGCGGGCAGTTCCACGGTGGTCGCAATGGGCTCAGCCGCGTCCTCCTCGCGCACTTCCGGCAGCGTCCCGACCTGGAACAGCATGGGGTTGGTCAGGCCGCGCGGTGTCGCCAGCCGCAGCTCCCGGTCGCCGGGCGGGGCGTCCGGGGCGATGCTGATCTCCAGTTGCACCTGGTCGGCGATCTGCGTGTTGGGCTGCTGGCGGGGATCGAACAGGCGCTGGCGCAGCCGCGCCAACTCCCCCCGGCTCTTGTGGTCCAGGTCGCGCAGCCACGGGTGATCGGGCAGCTCCGGCGGGTCGTCGGATTGGGCGGCGGTGCGCATCGTCGCCAGGCTCCAGCGCCGCCGCACCAGCTCGCGCAGGAACCAGTCCGCATCGCGCAACTCGTTGTTGCCCAGCGGGCGGACGTACTCAAGGACCGCGGCGCGCACACCCGTCCCGGAGACATAGGCTTCGTCGGCCCCGGCGAGGAGCTGTCCGCCGACCACAACGCGGCAAGTCGTGCCCTGGCGGCTGCCCGCGGGGTAGACGTAGCCGATGTGCGGGCCGCTGGACTGCGCCCACGCGCCGCTGAGGGAGGCCGCGAGCAGGACCGCTACCCAGAGGCCCCCCTGGCTTGTGGCAGTGGCTTTCATGCTGACGGTGGCTGACGCACCTGACCACGAGGCTGGGGGAAGGTTCGCTATCGCCCTCGCCCTTTCCTGTCGCCCCGGCTGTCCGGGGCCTACCACACTAAGGACATTTCGGCCCGGCACAAGGGTTCGCCGCTTGGGGCGGGAACTAGGGCGCACTGACTTGCATAGGCTCGCGTGTTAGCGGAGACAGGTCGTGGGTGTCCCGGGTTT
>JAJFUB010000099.1 GCA_021372615.1 bacterium
ACTCATTCCGTGGGCGAATTGGTTTCAGCATGACGCCGCGGCGGGACAGGATCATCGCCGCCCGGGACGAACGGGTTGCAGCGCATGATGCGCCACAAGCCCAGGCCCAGCCCCCGCACGACCCCGTGTACCTGGAGGGCCTGGATCATGTACTCCGAGCAGGTGGGACGAAAGCGGCATACGCCCGGGAGGAGGCGCGAGCAACGCTGGTAGAGGCGGATCAGCCCGATCAGCGCCTGGCACAACATCGCTCATCCCCCGCCCTCGGCGGCCGCCGGCTGACCCCACACGCGCGCCCGGCCCAGCAACTCACGTACTTCGGCAACCAGGTCCCAGTAGCTCGCCTTTAGGGCTTCGACCGAGGCGATCAGAATGATGTCTGGGTGGCCCGTCAGCCCATGGTCCCGTAGCAGGTTGCGCAGCGCCTCGCGCAGCCGTCGCCGCAGGCAGTTGCGCCGCACCGCCTGCTTGGCGACCTTGCGGCTCACCACATAGGCCACGCGGAGGCCCGGCTCAATCGGTCCGGACAGCACGATGGCGGTAACGAACTTGCCGCGGAAGCGCCTGCCCTGACGGTAGATGCGGTCGAAATCACTCCGGCGGCGCAATGCCTCTGCCTTGATCCGACGACTGCCGGCGACTCCCGTGGGTAAGGTGGTCACAGGCCTCCCGGGTGGCTAGACAACGGCCAGGCGAACGCGGCCCTTGGCGCGGCGGCGGGCGATGGTGCGGCGCCCGCTCTTGGTGGCCATGCGAGCCATGAACCCCATCTTGCGCAGCCGGGGCCGTCGCTTCGGTTGGTAAGTCCTCTTCATGCCAACTTCACCCTCATCGCACCACGGGGCGTGAACCCGAGCCTCGCCCCCCACTCATCGAGCAGGCGAGCCGCGCTCCACGTCTCCCGCGTGCGCAAAGTATGCCCTGCAGAAGCGAAAAGTGCGCCCTAGGTCCCGCGCCTGCGGGCCGGCCGCGTGACAAGTAGTATAGCACAAACGCGCAAATCGCCGCAACCCGCAGCTTGAAGGAAGGAGGAGAGTCGCCGGGTCCGAGGAAGGAAACAGCGGTCGTGCAGCGGAAGAAAGCATGGCGCGGCTTGGTTTGACAACCCGCGCGGGGCTTTGCTATAATGCGGTCGTTCGGCGGGGGCCGAGGACTGGTGCCTGCGACCTCGGCACTCGTGTCGCTGCCGACGACGATCCCGATGGCTCCTCACATCGAGGGAGGGCTTGTACGGCATGGACAAGAAGCGCATTCTGGTTGTGGATGACGAACGGCATATCGTCCGGCTCGTGCAGGTGAACCTCGAACGAGCCGGCTACGAGGTCCTCACTGCCTTCGATGGTGTCGAGGCGCTTGAGAAGGTCAAGAACGAGATGCCGGACATGGTGGTCCTGGATGTCATGATGCCGCGCATGGACGGCTTCGAGGTCCTCAAGAACCTCCAATCCGACCCGCGGTTCCAGAACATCCCGGTCATCATGCTCACGGCCAAGGCCCAGGACGCGGACATCTTCAAGGGATGGGCCTCCGGCGTCAGTTCGTACCTGACCAAGCCCTTCAACCCGCGCGAGTTGCTCGTCTTCGTTGAGCGCATCTTCCAGAGCATGGACGAGCCGCCGACGGATGACGAGAGCGTCTGGGAGGTCTAGCTCCCACGGCATGTCAACCCGGCCCGGGTCCCGCCTAGCGGGATCCGGGCTTCTGATTCTGGCAGGCCCATGACCCTATTCGACCTGGGGGAGTTCGGCTTCATCGAGCAGCTGCGGCAGATGGCCTCCGGGGCCGCGCCGGGACTGGCCGTCGCCATTGGTGACGACTGCGCCATCATCGAGGTCGGCGACGACCGCCTGGCAGTGACCACGGACGCGATGGTCGAGGGGCGGCACTTCCGCCTCGACTGGCTAACCGCGCGCGAGGTCGGTGCGCGGGCCATGGCCGCCGCCCTGAGTGACGTGGTGGCCATGGGCGCCGCGCCCCAGTACAGCTTCGTCTCGCTGGGGCTGTCGCCCGACTGGCCGGCAGAGCGCGCCCTGGAGCTGGCGCGGGGCCTGGTCGAGCAAGCCGAGGCCCATGGCGCCGGCCTGGCCGGCGGAGACACCGTGGCGGCCGACCAGGCCTTCGTGGATGTCGTCGCCATCGGCCGGTGCCGCGAACACCTCTGGCTGCGCTCGGGGGCGCAAGCGGGCGACGGGCTGTACGTGACGGGGGCGCTGGGTGGCCCGGCGGCAGCGGTGGCCGCCCGGTTGGCCGGTCTGGAGCCGGGCGCCTGTTGGGAGCGGTATGCGCACCCGCAGCCCCGGGTCCGCGAAGCCGCGCAACTGGAGCCGCTGGGTCTGGTCCACGGGGCCATGGACATCAGCGACGGGCTCGTGCAGGACGCCGGGCATCTGTGCGAGCAAAGCGGGGTGGGGATCATCATCCGGGCGGCGCAGGTGCCGGTGCATGCTGGCGTGGCGCAGATCGCTGAGCGGCTCAGGCACGACCCGTTGCAGTATGCGCTCAGCGGTGGGGAGGAGTTCGAGTTGCTGTTCACCGCGCCGCCCGGGGCGCTGGCAGAACTGCAAGCCGCCGTCGCGATCCCCGTGCACCAGATCGGGGAAGTCGTCGCCGGCGGCAGTGTCCTCGTGTTGGACGAGACAGGGGGCGAAGTCAGCCTCCCCTCAACGGGCTGGGACCACTTCCGACAGCGAACGGAGTAGCCCCGCCGTATCCCCTCAGACCATCACCGCATCCGCGATGATCATCCTCAGGCCAGGCCGGATGGCGAAGCTGTCGCGCACCGCGTGCAGGTCCGCGCGCAGCGGCTCGATCTCCTCCTCCGGCAACACTACCATCACGACCGAGTTGAGGCCGGGCCATACCGGCGTCCCGTCACGCATGCCCGTCTCGCCCGAGCCCTGGCAATCCGTCCAGCGCGTGTAGTGCTTGAGGCCCCGGTTACTCAGCACTTCCATGACATCGGGCTCGACGCCCTGATCGCACACAATGAGGAGCAGCTTGGTCTTGGTGTCCTCCACTAGGAGTCCCCTCCCTTCGGACGACCGTGCTTATCGAAGGCCTGCTCCGCGCCGCTCCACTTGCTGATCAGCCGGGACGCGCCGGTGGAGAAGAACGTCCCGATGGAGTCCCAGATGCAGTACGAGGCGGGCACGATGATGAGCGACAGGACGGTCGCCACCAGCAGGCCGAAGATCACCACGACGGCCATCGGCGAGCGCCACTCGGAGCCCTCGTTCATGGCGACCGCGGTCGGGACCATGGCCGTCACACAGGCCATGGTGGTCATGAGTACCGGCTGCATGCGGTGGGGGCCCGCGGTCAGCAGGGCCTCCGTACGCGACATGCCTCGTTTGCGCATGGTGTTGGTGTAGTCCACCACCAGGATCGCGTTCTTGCCCACGATACCCATGAGCATGATGAGGCCGATGATCGCCACCACGCTGATGTTCATGTGGCACAGGTACAGCCCCAGGAAGGCGCCGACCAGGGCCATGGGCAGCGTCAGCATGATGTTGAGCGGCTCGAGGATGCTGTTGTACAGAGCGGCCGTTACCAGGTAGATCAGGATCACCGCCAGGAGCATGGCCTGACCCATGTAGCCAAAGCTCTCCTGCATCATCTGGATCTCGCCGGTCCAGTCGAAGGTCACGCCGGGGACCTGGATCTTGTCAGCGAGGCCCTGCACGATCTTCTGGGCCTGGCCGCCCGGCAGGTCGGAGGCCAGCGAGGCGCTCAGCGTGACCTTGCGCTGGCGGTTGTAGCGCTCGATGCGGCTGGGGCCCGAGGACATCTGGATGTCTGCGACATCGCGCAGCCGCACCGGTTGGCCGGTTGCGCTCCGGCCCACGAACAGGTTGCCGACATCGGTGACGTTCGACCGATCCAGCTCGCGGAACTCGACGCGAATGTCGTACTCGTCCCCGGACTCGCGGTACTTGCTGCTCGTATCCCCGGCGAAGGCCGTGCGGACCGCACCGGCGACCTGCTGGACGGTCAGGCCCTGGTCGGCGGCGCGCAGGCGGTCAATGGTCGCGTGCACCTCGGGTCGGCCCGCCTTGCTCGACAGCTCCACATAGTGGAAGCCCTTCTCCTGGGCCAGGTCGCGCTGCAATCGCGCCGCCGCCCGGTCGCGCGCCTCGACGTCGTCGCCCAGGATGTTCAGCTCAATGGCGTTGCCCGACGGCCCGCCGTCGCTGGCGCCTGCGGTGACCTTGATCGTGGCCGAAGGGATCCTCGCCAGTGCCGTTCGCAGGTCAGTAGCCAACCCCTCGTCCGAGCGCTGCTTCTGCCTGACGCGCTCCTTGCGGCCGGTCATGGTGATATCCACGCTGGCGAAGCGGCTGCCTACGTCACCCACGCCCAACATGCTGCCGGCGCCCGAGCCGACGGTGGCCTGGATATCCGTGACCTCCGGGTACTTCTGCTTGTCCTCCAGCAGCGTCTCGATCTGGCGGGTGATGCGGTCGGTCTCCTCGATGCGCGTCCCCACCGCCGTCTCGATACTGATGGCTACGCGCCCCTCATCACTGCGCGGGAAGAACTCAAACCCCAGGCGCGGCCCGACGCCCATCAGAATCAGGGCCAGCGCCGCGAACCCGACGCCGACGGTGATGTACGGGTGGGCGACCGCCCGCTTGAGCAGCCACACGTAGGCGTGTTCGAGCCGCAGATAGGCCGCGTCGAAGAGCCCAAAGAAGCGCGTCAGCAGCCCCAGACGATGCCCCACGCGACGATCCGTGCGCTGGTACCACCACGAGGCCAACATGGGAGTCAGCGTGAAGGCGATCAGCAGCGAGAAGATCGTGCAGGTGAAGACCGTGATGCCGAAGGGGAAGAAGAACCGGCCGACGATGCCGCCCATCATGGCGACCGGGATATATACCACGACGTCCACGGCCGTCAGGGCCACCGCCGCCGCGCCGATCTCGGTGCGGCCGTTGTAGGCCGCGATCGCGGGCTGCTCCCCCATCTGCAGGTGACGGTCTATGTTCTCCAGCACCACAATCGAGTCGTCCACCAGGATACCGACCGACAGGGCTAACCCCAGCATGACGATCATGTTGAGTGTGAAGCCGAAGCCCATGCCGATGGGCAGGAACGTTGCGATCAGACAGGTGGGGATCGCCAGCGCCACGATGATGGTGCCGCGGAAGTTGTGCAGGAACAGGAAGACGACGATGGCCGCCAGCAACGCACCCCACATGAGCGAGTCGCGCACGTCATAGATGGCTTCCCGGACGCGCTTGGAGGCATCGTAGGCGATGACGGCCTTCAGGTCGCGGGACATCGTGCCAGACTTCTGCTCCGTGCCCAGCAGGAACTCCAGCTTCTTCTTCACGCCATCCACGACCGACACGGTGTTGGCGTCCGACTGCTTCAGGACGCTGATGGCCACGGCGGCCTTCCCGTTCGTGCGGGCGAGAGAGCTGGGTTCCTCGACCGTGTCGAGGACCGTCGCCAGGTCGCTGAGCGGCACGCTGCCTCGCGCGGTGTTGAGGCGCAGGTTGCGGATCTCGTCCATGCTCTTGAACTGGCCGAGAGCCCGTACGGAGTAGTCGCGAACGCCCTCCTTGATGTTGCCGGCCGGCACGTCGAGGTTCTGGGCCACGATCTGCTGGGCCAGTTCGGAGATGGACAACTGGGCCGCGTCGAGGCGCTCGCGGTCGGCGAGGATCTGGATCTCGCGCACTTCGCCACCCGAGACCGCCACCGACGCGACGCCCGGCACCTGGCCCAGTACCGGCTTGATCGAGTCCTCCACAAGCTTGCGCAAGTCGCGCGGCGGGCGCGAGCCGGTGATGCCGATGGTGACGACGGGCATGGAACCGATGTCCAGCTTGTAGATGGACGGCGGCTCGACATCATCAGGGAACTCGGCCTTGGCGCGGTCCAGTGCGTCGCGCACGTCTGCTGCCGCGACATCCGTGTCGGTACCGTAGCGGAAGCGGATCGTCGTCGAGCCCAGGTTCTCCTGGCACTGCGAGACGACACGGTCCACGCCATTGATGACGCTGACCTGGTCCTCGAGCGGGCGCACGATGCGCTGCTCGATCTCCTCGGGGTTGGCGCCCGGGTAGGGCACCGTCACCGAGACGATGGGGAAGTCCACTTTGGGGTCCAGGTCCCAGGGCATGCGCGACAGCGACACCAGGCCCATGATGACCAGGGCCAGGATGAACATGGAGATGGTCACGCGTCGGTTGATCGCGAACTTAGTGAGCCACATAGAGCCGCGAGGCCCCTTCTATCCGGAATGGATCGGATGCGTACTACTGCCCCGGCGCTGCCGCCGGCGCCCCCGTTGCCGCCGCGTCGTCCGCCTCGGTGCGCTTCTGCGGCTTCACCAGCTCGCCGTCGGCCAGCAGGTTCTGGCCACCCACCACGAGCACATCGCCGCTGCGGACGCCCCGCGTGATCTCGACCACCGAGTCCACCGATGCTCCCAGCGACACCTTCCGCACCTTGATGCGGCCATCCACCACTGCGTACACGACCCGCTTCTCGCCCTGCTCGACGAGGGCGTCGCGGGGCACCAGCACGGCGCTGGGGTTCGTGCCGGTCACGATGTCAATGCGGGCGAACATGCCGGCCCGGAGCAGTTGCTGGCCGTTGGGGACTTCCACCCGCACGATGTAGATGCGCTGGCCCTGCCTGGCCTGGGGCGCGATGTCGGCGATCGTGCCGACGAACTGGCGGCCTGCCAGCGCGTCAATGGTCACCTTCGCCTGTTGTCCGACCCGCATCTGTGCCATCTGCAGCTCGGAGGCCTCGCAGTTGACGCGCACCGGGTTCAGGTCCACGATGCGGATCAGGGCATCTCCGGGGGAGGCGGCCTCGCCCGGCTCCACGTTGCGTGCCGCCACCGTGCCTGATATGGGGGCGTAGATGACGTGCTTGGCCACCTGCGTCTGCCCGGCGCGCCGTGCCGCGGCCGCCTGCCCCGCCGACGCCCGCGCGGCCTTGACCTCCTCCTCGGTGGCTGTGACCTGCGCGCGCTGCGACCGTGCCAATCGCACAGTCTCCTCGGCCTGATCCACGGCGACCTCGGCGGCACGCACGTCGCGCTCGGCTACATCTATCTGTGCGCGCTGGCTCTGGGCCTGGGTGAGGGCCTGCTGGGACAACGATACCCGCAGTTCGGCGAGCCGCACCTGCTCGGTGCGGGCGCCCTCCTTGGCGAGATCGAGAGCCTGCTCGGCCACGCGCTGGTTGGCCACCGCCATCTCGTACTCCACCTGCGCCGTATCCAGTTGGGCCTGGGCGATGGCGCCACCCTTGACCAGAGTCTGGCTACGGTCGAGGCTGAGCTTCGCCAGTCGCACCGCTGACTTCGCCTGGTCCACGCGGGCCTGCGCCTGGGCGATCTCCTGGCTGCGCGTTCCGGCCTTGACATCGGCCAACTGCGACTGCCACTGCTTGACGCCGATCTGGGCCTCGGCGATGGTCTCCTCGACACGTGTGCGGGTGTAGTCGGCCGTGATCTTGGCCTGACGCAGGCGGTTGCGCGCCTGTTCCATGCTCTGCTCGGCCTGCCGCACGGCGATGGCCGTCTGTTCCCGGGTGAGCTTCAGGCCGACGCGCGACTGCCCATAGCGGGCCTGGGCCGCGCGTTCGGCGGCGGCGCTCTGCTGCACGCCGGCGCTGGCCAACTGCGTGTCCAGGCGCACCAGGGCCTGTCCGCGGGTCACGTGGTCGCCCACATCCACCCCCACCCACGCCACGTTGCCCGACAGCTCCGGCGCGACATCCACTTCGTGCCGTGCTTCCACCGTGCCCGTCAGGTGCTCGGCCTGCTCGATGGCGCCCAGTTCCGCGGCGCCGACGAATACGGGGGTGGCCTGCTCCCCAGTGGCCTCCTCCGCCGCCTTGCCGGCCTGCCGGCGTGCGCAGCCGCCCAGCAGCACACTCAGAGCGAGTACCACAGCGATTCCCTGCCAGCAGAGATTGCGGGATCTCATGAACCAGACTCCTCCGTCAGATCCGCCAAGCCCAGTGCCGCGCGTAGCGACGCCGTGGCCACCTGCAGACTGTATCGAGCATTCACGACTTGCGTCTGGGCCGACGCCAGGGCGGTCTGCGCGTCCAGCACTTCCACCCCGAGGCCGACGCCGCTGGTGAAGCGCACCTGGGCGATGCGCAGTTGCTCCCGGGCCTCCGTCTCGCCCTGTTCGGCAACGGTGAGAGCCTCGCGCGCGTCGTCCACATTGAGCGCCGCCTGCGTCACTTGCAGGGCGATCTGCTGCTGGGCCTGCTCCAGGTTCAGCCGGGCGATCTCCACGTCCGTCTGGGCCTGCCGGATCTTCGCTCCCTTTTCCCCGCCCTCGTAGATCGGGACAGACAGGGCCGCGGTGACGCTCCAGCCGAGGCCGCCGTCGTGGTAGTCATAGCCCGAGTTCGTGGTCGCACCCACGAGCGAGCCCACCGGGTCATACGCCGCGCGGGTCACGCGCACGAGTGCCTGGCGCGCCCGCACGAGCGCTTCCAGAGACCCGATCTCGGGGCGGGCCTCCAGGGCCCGGGCGATCAGTGCGTGCCGGTCGCCCTCGGGCAGCGCGGGCGGGACGCCCTCCTCCACCACGATCTCCGTGCTCTGGGGGGCCAGTAGTAGTTCCGCGAGCGCCGCCTTGGCCTGCGCGACGGCCGTGCGCGCGTGGATGACATCCCCACGCGCCGTGGCGACCTGGGTCTCGGCCTGGACGACCTCGAACCGAGGGGCCGTGCCGACGCCGAACATGGCCCGGGCGATGCGGAGGTGCTCCGCCACTGCCGTGAGGCGCTGCTGGGCCACGACCTCAAGCTGCTGGGTGCGCAGGACGCCATAGACCGCCTGGCGCGCGCTCAGGGCCGTCTGCAGCCGTGTCTGGCGTACATTGCTCTGGGCCGCCTCGACCGCCGCACGTGCGGCCCGGCGGGCGTCGGCGTCCTGGCCACTGAGATAGACAGGCAGCGTGGCCTGGACCGCCTCCTCATGCACACGCGTCGGCGCCAGCGTGATGCTGCCTCCCCCCATCTCCTCGGGCAGCGTCAGGCTGCCGCCTGGTTCCTTGCGCACATAGCTGGCTGTCCCGGTGACGCGGGGATTCGACATCGCCTTGACTTCCAGCAGCTTGCCCTGCGCGGCCTGTACCTGCTGGTCATTGATCGCCAGTTGCGTAGACCGTGCGACCGCCAGACCCGCTGCCGTGTCCGGAGTCAGCCGCAGCGGGCTGGACAGGTCAGGCAGGCGCTGCGCCTGCGGCCGGGGTGCCGGTTGCGGTGTCTCGGCGGCCGGCTGAGCCACCGCTGCGGCCGCAAGCAGGATGCCGAGCAGACAGACGTGACCACTTCTCATGACGGCCCCCCCTCCTCCGGGGTGTTGGCGCCGTGATGCTCGTATTCCAGCAGCACGGTCTGGAGGCTCTGCTGGGCCTCCTGCAGCTTCTCGAATCTGACGAACGATACGCCCGTCTCATCCGGGTGCACCAGTACGAGCAGTTTGTCTCCGGGCTTGATCCCCAGGCGCTCCCGGACCTCCGCCGGGATGACGACCTGCCCCCGCTCGCCCACGGTTGAAGCCCCCATGAACAGCTTCGCCAAGTCATGCCCGGGCATCCAGCGTCATCTCCATGTATATACGATTTACATGATTTGCACTCTTTGCATGACATGCTACTTCAGTCACGACTGTCCTGTCAATCGTGCGCCCGGCCAGTTCGCAGGTCAGGGGCCGTACTCCTGCCTGCAGGGATCGGAAGAACTGCGGCGAAACCTCGGTCATTCCGGTACAGGAGCAGCGCTATGGACCCAGCCCTACTGCAGCGGACGACGGCACGGCACCTCGATGAGGTCATCGCCTTGCGCCGGGATCTGCACCAGCACCCAGAGCTGAGTGGCGCCGAGGAGCGGACCGCCCGTGTGGTGGCCGAGCGGCTGCGACAGGCGGGCCTGGACGTGCGCACCGGCGTGGGTGGGCATGGTGTCGTCGCCACACTGGGCGAGGGACGGCCCTGCTTCTTGCTCCGGGCGGATATGGATGCTCTGCCCCTGCAGGAGGACACCGGGCTCCCCTGGAGCTCGACATGCCCCGGCGTGGCACATGCCTGCGGGCACGACTTCCACACTGCGTGGCTGGTCGGCGCCGCGCTCGTCCTCAGAGATATAGGCCTGCCCCGGGGCTGCGTCAAGTTTGTGTTCCAGCCCGCGGAGGAGGCGATTGCCGGGGCGGCGCCGATGATCGAGCAGGGCATCCTGGAGGAACCCCCGGTGGACGCCGTGTGCGGGGCGCACACCGGGCCGGATCTGAAGGTGGGGCAGATCGCCCTGCGTCCGGGGCCCAATCTCGCGGCCGCCGACCGCTTCACCATCACCATCACCGGTGTCGGAGCCCACGGTGCGCATCCCAACTGCGCGCGCGATCCCATCCCTGTCGCTGCCGAGATCATCCTGGCGCTGCAGACGCTTGTGGCTCGTCGGCTCAACCCGCTCAACGCCGCCGTCGTCAGCGTGTGCCGCATGAGTGCGGGCTCAGCCTTCAACATCATCCCGGACACGGCCATGCTCGAAGGCACCGTGCGGACCCTGGTGCCGGGCGACCGGGACATGATCGAGGAGGCCATGGGGCAACTGGTGGAGAGCCTCGCGGCGGCCCACGGCTGCACCGGCAAGCTGGACTACGCCCGGGGCGTGCCGGCCACAATCACCGATCCCGACGTGACCGACCTGGCGCGGCGGGCCCTGCTTCGGGTCATGTCCGCCGAGCAGGTCAAGCTGCAAGAGCAGGTATCCATGGGGGCCGAGGACTTCTCGCTGTTCCTGGAGCGTTGCCCCGGGGCACTGCTATCCGTCGGCTGCACCGCCCCGGGGACTGAAGACGTCAAGTCGCTGCACCAGCCGGGATTCGCCGGCGACGACGGCTGCCTGCAACCGGCCATGATCGCGCTGTCCGCCACTGCGCTGGAGTACCTGTCCCAGGAGTGAAAGGCCGGAACGCGCCCTGGGCCGGCGGCGTCATAGAGGGAAACGCCCCGCCACAGGTGGCCTGCAATGCGCGCCTGCCCGTCCCGGTTGCATGGCTTCACGCTGATCGAGTTGCTGGTGGTCATCGCGATCATCGCCATCCTCGCCTCGATCCTCTTCCCGGTCTTCGCGCGTGCCCGCGAACAGGCCCGCAAGTCGGCCTGTAACAGCAATGTGCGCCAGATCACCCTGGCGCTGCTGTCGTACGCACAGGACTACGACGAGACTTTCTGCCCGTTCAGCCAGGGCAACGGCTACCAGGGGAGCCTGGGCTACGGTGGGGGAGACGGCCCGCGCTGGGCCGACGTGGTCATGCCCTACGTCAAGAACTCGCAGATCTTCAACTGCCCCAGCGACCAGACGCGCATGGCCATCTATGCGGGTGGGTCCTACTTCGACATTAAGAACTACACTTACGGCTACGTCTCGCCGTCCAGCGGGGCGGCCGACTACGGTGTCGCCAGCCGCAACCTGGCCGAGATCCCGGACCCGTGTAAGACGATCGTGGTAGTGGATGACGGGCGGGGCGAGGACACTGGCGACACGGAGTACCTCGGGCGGGTCATCCCGTCCCCCTCCGATGACCTGGCGTCCCTGGGCTCGCGGGTGCAAGGCATGCGGCACACCGGAGCCTCGGCAAGCAACCTCGCGGGGCAGGCGTTCAACGCCGGCTATGTGGATGGCCATGCCAAGTTCGTGCGGCTGACAGACACCTTCATGAGCCAGTGGACGCTGGCCGAGGACTGACTACAGCACAACCGGAACCACCACGTGCACGTCGGCCTGCAGCGGGGCACTGCCCCGGCCGGCATGCCATGTGTCCTCATCCCCCACGTAGAGCTTCACGTGCCGCCGCAGTCCTCCCTGCTCGTCCAGCAGCGCCCCCGCCAGGTCGGGATGCTCCTGGCGCAACGCCGCCAGGAGATCGGCCACCGTCGTCCCGTCCACCTCCACGCGCACCCGGGGCCGGTTCCGTGCCAGCGGCCGCAGCGGCGCCGGTAGATGCACTGTCACTCGCATGGGAGGATCTTCTCCATCTGGTACCCCAGGCCCGTGCCGCGCAGGCTGTCCGTCCGGGCCCGGCCGCTCTGGAGCCGGAAGATGTCGCCATGGACCCGCTTCTCCGCCTCGCTGGTGGCGTCGGGGAAGAACTGGCGGCTGTTGGCTTCCACACCCATGATGGTGTACAGCCGTGCGCCCAGACCCACCGAATGGAACAGCGACAGGCCGGGGTTGGTCAGGTCCTGCACGCTGTACGCGATGCCCTCCTCCTTCGCCCGCGAGGCGAAGAGGATGTCGGACGACTGGCCCTTGCAGCTCTTGAGCGCCACGCCCGACCAGCCCAACTCCATGGCCAGATCGAAGCTGTCGAGGTCGGTGAGGCTCTCATCCACGATGACAGGCTTGAGGGCCGCGATCTTCCGCATGTCGTGGCGGTTGGCCGTCAGGTCGCGTTCGGTGGGCTGCTCGATGTACAGGATGCGGTCGTGGCAGTCCTGCGACTTCGCGCGGATACGCTCGAGGTACTCGATGATGTAGTCGGGGCTCTCACACTGCTCGTTGGTGTCGGCGGTCAGATGCATGGCCTGCGGGCTTCCCAGCCCGCGAAGGCCGATCTCATACACAGCCATCGTCCGGTCCACATCCCAGTCCAGGTCCGTCCCGCGCAGCTTCACTTTCAGGCAGTACACGCCCTCGAACTCGATCCACTCCTCCAGGCAATTCGGCCGCCCGTCCTGCGGGTCGCTGTCATCCACCTCGCCTCGGGTCAGCTTGTCGAGCCCGCCCACCAGATGGAAGATGGGGATCTCCGGCAGGTACTGGGGGCGGATGTAGTCGGCGGCGTACTTGCCGGCATACCTCGGCCCCAGGTACCGCGACAGGTCGCTCATGAAGTCGCGCCCGTAGCCATCGTAGGTGTCAATGCCGTTGACGTTGCCGAAGGCATCGTGCAGGGCCGCATCCACCGGCGAGGCGCACACGAGGGCGCCCAGGAAGGGCTGTTGGAGCGCGGGCTTTCCAGCCCGCGCCTCGTGCGGCGGGCTGGAAAGCCCGCGCTCCGCGCACACCTCCACATTGATCCGCCGCAGGTCGTCCTCCAGCGCCAGGAAGATGTCCACGGGGTGCCCTGGCTCGCCGTACGAGGTCGCCAGCTTGATGTAGCGCTCGGTGACTTCCTTCATGGCCGCAGCCTTCACGTCGTGCGACAGCTCCGGCGTAGGCCAGCCCCAGAAGTCCATGAGGAAGATGGCGCCCCAGCCGCTGGCCGTCTGGCCGCGCCCGTTCTCGACAATGGCCTCCACGCGGCAGAAGTCCACGCCGTCCACGACGACGGCCCCGAACTTCAACGGCGTCCGCGCCTGCTCGAAGGTATAGTGGGGGATGAGTTCTCTGATGCGAATGTCTGATTGCATGTCCGCCTCCAGTAGGGGGGCGGTTCGACGTGAGGCAGGGGCGGTCCTGCTCCGGGTACATGGCGGCCCCTTCAGGGCGCGCGGTGTTGCGGGACGCCGCCTGCCGTGGGCTGCCGCCCACGGCTACGCACGATGGCCCGCTTCGCGGGCTGAATACGGCCGCCCCCTCGGTGGTCTGCTGGCCGTTGCCGTCTGCGCCGAAGGCGCCATTGTGCGTAGGCGGGGGCGGAAGCCCCCGCGAAGCTTGCCCTCCGCCCCCTCCCGCGCGGCCCCCGCGGGGAATCAGAGCCCCCCCACCCCGGAACTCGCCGGCAGGTACAGCGTGAATGCCAGGTCCACCACCGTGCGCAGGAACGCCGCGCTGAACTCCCCCAGAATCAGCCCGATGAAGAACGGCCACGCCTTGCGGTACGCCTCCAGGCCGCCGTACCGCAAGAGCAGGCTCTTGACCACCCAGGTCAGGAAGATCGGCAGCCACAGGCGGAACAGGCCGAAGCTCCCGGAGACCAGGTAGCCGACGGGATGGAACGGCCACCAGACGAACTGGGAGCGCAGGAAGGCCAGCAGGAGGGTGAACCCCATGCCGAAGACATACGCCCCGCTGGCGCCGTAGTCGGGTTGGCGGGGGCTGTTCAGCCAGGTCGCGAGCTTCCGCCACGGGTCATCGCCGAACGCCCACTTGATGACACCCACGAACTTGGCGGAGTCGTAGCCCGTCTGGTAGGTCACGTGCAGGAAGCCCCAGAAGGCGCTCACAATGGCGAGTGCGGCCGCCGCCAGGACGACCTTGGAGAGGCCGCGCATGTCCAGCGGCGCCTGCCGACCGATGCGCATCATGTCGGCATCCACGGGCATGGGCAACTGCCGGTGGGTGCGGTGCAGCCAGAAGAACAGCGTCATCATCGTCAGGTCGCGCGCCGCGAAGGCCCGCCCGCCCACGAGGTTCTGCAGGATGTCATCGGCCCCGACCTGGTACAGCTCGATCGTCGGCAGCCCCAACTCCGACCGCAGGCGCGTCAGGGTCAGCACGATCGTCAAGAACACGCCAAAGTAGGCGATGGCTGTGCCCAGGCTCATGCCAGAGGCGGTGGCGAACAACACCAACCCGGCCGCCCCGGCCAGGAAGCCCCAGAAGGCCAGAGGGTAGGGGAGGGGTTCCGTATCAGCCGGAGGAGCGCCAGCTTCCAGCCGGCAGCCGTTGGCCGCACCTGCCGGCAGGATGCCGGCGCTCCTACGGCCGCCCAGCGCCGCCTCCCACACATCTCGCAGGTGTTGCCGTGCCGCGTATAGCACAAACAACGCTACCCCGAAGTACGCCCCGACCCCCTGCTGGCCGATGTACGGGAAGCGCTTGAACTGCGTGAAGCCCAGCATCGCGCTGGCGATCATCTCCAGCCGCGCGAACCACATGAAGAACCACACCGAGAAGGCCAGTTGCAGCGGCAGCAGGTAGGCCAGGCCATAGCTGAAGGGATACGAGGAGATGGGGATCGTGCCGGCCGCCGACAGGGGCATCCCCTTGAACGAGTAGTTGTACACGCCGATGTTGATCGTCGGCACGCCTGACCAGATGTTGTGCGCCAGGCGCAGGAGCTGCATCCCGGCCGCCAGGCCGAAGGCCGCCCAGAAGAGCCACGAACGGTAGATGACCGTCTCCGGTGCGGTCATCTCCAGCGGCACGCCGGCGATGGGGTAGTTCAGCCGCTCGCGGTCCCACTGCTTGCGGAAGATCGCCATGAAGCAGTAGAGCGTCCACACGAGCATCAGCGCGAATAGCGTCCACCAGCCCAGCGGCGCCAACCACGGCCGCACATGCGACCACGTGTACAGCGTGCTGTCGCCCGAGAAGAGCGGGCTGAGCACCGCCGGATCGGTGATGACCAGGTGCTGGGGCAGATGGGGGAAGAGGTCGCGTTCCCAACGGTTCTCGGGGGTGGCGTTGGGCACGACCCAGACGATGGTGGTGAACAGGATCTGGAGCTGGTCATGCCCGCACAGCGCGCTGGCCACCACCAGGATCGCATAGATTGTCAGCAGCTCGCCCCGCGAGAAGGCGTGGCGAGGCAACCAGCGCGCGAGCAGACGGTTGACGCCCACCAGCAGGAGCAGCACGGCGAGGCAGTTGAAGAACAGGGCGGAGGTGGTGCAGTTGTCCGAGTAGCGGACATACTCGATCTGGGCGAACCACCAGGCGTTCAGGGGGATCAGCAGCAGGCCGATCAGGACGGCGCGGCGGCTGATGCGCTCAGCGGTGGCCGCCGGGCGAGGGGCGATGAGCACAGTCGAAGCGCGTGCAGCCGGTGCCGGATCCATGACAGGTCGGCGAACAGCTTCGTCGCGGCCAGGCCTCACGCCTGCCGCCGGCGCGTCCCCCGGCCTCACTTGGCTGGGCCCAGTACGTACGCACACCGGGCCATCGTGCCGGTCGCCAGGTCCCGCACCGCCACGGTCCATCGGCCGCTGCCATCGCCATACGCCACGGGCAGGCGTACCTCCGCCCTGCCGCCGCGCATCTCCACCGTCCGCCGCAGGGCCGTGACTTCCCGGCCCCGCGGATCGGTCACGCGCACCTGCAGCACGTTGAGGTCCCCCTTGCCCACAGCCCCCTCGGTCTGCAGCGCCGCCCGCAGCACGAGGTCCTGCCCGCGTGTGGCGGCGGCCGGGCGGAGAGTCAGGCCCTGCACCCGGTACGGCAGGATCGTGAACACCTGCCCCTGGGTCGGGACCAGCATCGCTGGGAGGTCGTAGTCCACGTGTCCCAGGTACTTGCCGCTGCGCATCTCGTAGACGTGCCCGCTGCGGCTCAACTTGAGGATGACCTTTGCTGGCGTCTGGTCAGCCAGTTGGTAGTCCTTGGCCGCGGCGATGTGTGTGGCGGTACCGTTCGTCCAGGTGGCAGCCCAAATGCCATTGGCCAGGCCACGACTGCCGGCATCAAGCGGCTGCACCGGGCGGTCCAGTTGCGCCAGTTGCGCCACGCGGTCGTACAGGTCGGCCGCGGGCTGATATCGCCCCACGTTGCGGTCGTAGCTGTAGTTCCCGATATCGGCCAGGATGACCAAGCCGTTCCCCGCCGGTCCGCTGAGGGTGTCCAGGCCGAAGTGGGTCTTCGAAGGCCTCAGCCCCGCGAACAGATCCGCCAGTTGGCTCTTCTCCAGCTTCTGCCCGAAGTTGTTGTATGTGCCGGGGATGATGTCGGCCCAGACGACGCCGCCTGCGGCCACGTAGTCGCGAATGCCCTGGCACTCGGCCTCCGACAGGGCGACGGAGTGCGGCAGGATGAGCAGCTTCGGCCTGCGCTGGAGCAGGTCGCCCTGCTCGATCTGCGCGTACGAGACGAACCGGAACGGGGTGCCCGTATCGAAGCACAGGTTGATGAACCGCTGGTGCATCCAGGTCAGGTCCGACACGCCGGCCTGGAAGGAATCCTGCGAGTAGTGGATCGCCACCTGGTCGTCACGGTACTGCATGCGGGTGAGTAGCTCGCCGGCGTCGGCCACGGCCCTGAACTCGTCCTGGGCGGCGGTCCAGTCGCTGGTGAGGTGCAGGTCGGCCGTGGTCGCGCCCCAGATCTGTGGGGCGTCCGTGTACCAGCTCAGCCCGTGGGCCCCGCTGAGCAGCATGTACCACGGGTGCCAGCGCACGTTCCCGTGGCTGCCGATGTTGTAGTGGTAGTGGGAGCCATAGTACCGCTCGAAGAACGAGCGGGCGTAGTGATTGTGCGGGCCGCCATAGCACATCATGTCTTCCATCGCGCGCGACAGCAGCCAGTAGTCATAGCCCCGGCCCATCCACAGGTCCCAGCCGGCGTGGATGCCCGTTTGCGTAGGCGCGTCGGTCCCCGGCGCGGTAGCCTTGCGCAGGTAGTCGGCCAGGAACGCGTGCCGGTCTGCGAACAGATGCTCCATGAACCGGCGGTTCTCGAAGCGGACGACGTCGAACTGGATCTTGAGCATGTCCACGATCTCGGGAGTCATCATGGTGATGTCATCCCAGGTCGCGACCTTGCTCCCCCAAACGGTGTTGAGCCTGTCGAGGGTCCCGTACTTGCCCTGCAGCCATGCGCGGAACTTCGCGTTGGCCGTGGGCGTAGGGCAGGCTGAGAGCAGCACGAAGTGCTCCTCGCCGAGGCTATAGAACAGCGGGCGGTAGGGGATCATCTTGTCGGGCGGGCCCATGAGCCACTTCGTAACGTTCTGCTCCCAGTTCTCGGCGAAGTCCTCACAGTCCGACTGCTTCTGCGGGTAGCCCAGATGGCCGCTGTACTCGATGCAGGTGAGGTTCAGGGCTGCCAGGTTCGCCCACGAGTGCGGGCCCTGGTGGAAGCCGCCGCGCACCCCGAACTGGTCGCGGAAGAGGCGGTGGCGCGCGCGCACGCAGAAGCGATTGAGCGGGGTGCCGTAGAGCAGTGGATAGAAGCCGCGGGGCGTCATCTGCGGCACGGGGACATCGGCCGAGCGCGTGTCGGCGATGACGCCGTTGAGCTTCAGGTCCGCCTCAACGCGCATGAGCAGCGAGTCGGCGGAGGCGGGGATGGCGACGCGGCAGGTGGCGCTGCCAGTGGCCAGCCTCACCGGGGCGGACTTGCGGAGACGCCGGCCCTCGTGGTCGGTGAGGAACAGCTCGAGAGTGCACTGTTCCGGATGTGCGGCCTGGACGGTGAGGCTGGCCTGCACCGCCTGCCCGGGCTGATAGTACGCACGGTCCAGCTTGATCCCTGTGACATGCGGGTCGGTCGGCGCGGGCGGCGTGGCGATGAACCAGTCCACGGCGTTGCCCTGCGCGTCGCGGAGGATCAGGTCCAGCGTCGTGCGGGGGGGAAGTGGCGGCGCCGGCACGTTGATGAGCGGCCCCCGCACCACCAGGCTCTGCTCAAAGCTCGTACGGCCCCACATGTCCCGTGCCCGCGCCCGCAGCCGGAACTGCGACAGGTCTGACAGCGGCGTGAGAAGCTCGACCCGCCAGCCCTGCGGTCCCGGCGTGGCCTTCGCGATCTGCGTCGTGGTCGCCCGCCCCGCCGCCACCAGCATCGCTCGCGCGGCAAGCGCCATCCATTCGTCGTACTGCACATCGGTCGCCGCGGCGTTGAGGGCCGAGTCAGCCGTCAACCCCATGTTCGGGTACCACGAGGCGTTCTTGTAGTTCAGCTTGACGACTGACCGGCCTCCGACGCCGCCATGGACTTCCACCAGCCTCCCCGCGTCCGCCCGCGTCAGAAAGTAGCTGTCGTCGAGGTCGTAGACCTTGTCCCATCGGAAGGCGCCCTTGCCGTCCGCGGCGTTGGCCTGGGGCAGGGCCTCGGCCGGGAAGCCGCGCAGTAACTCCGCCGCCGGCAGCTCCGCCTGCGGCGCCAGCAAGGCGCTGATCTGCTCGTCCGGCTGCGTGGGGTATGCCCACACCAGGCCGCTCTTCCCGCTCTTCACCCGCTCCAGGATCCATGCCCGTAGCTTCACGTCCAGGTCCGCCCAGCCTGCCCAGCGCCCGTTCGTGAAGCCCTGCAGCGACACGGCGATGACGTCGAAGTCCCGGCTCATCACGCGCGGGTCGGGCTGGTTGGTGACGAGAATGTCGCAGTCCAGGCGCTGCCACAACTCCGCGGCTTCGCGGATCATGCTGTACTCGTCGTAGAAGCCGTGTGTGGCGACCAGGAGGATGCGGAGCTTGCCTCCGGCCAGTGGCCGTGCCCACTTCGTGTGCGGTGTGACGGGCAGGTCCGGGTAGTCCGCCGGGTTGTAGGGCGGCAGCAGCGCCTTCTGGTCATCCTCGAGTGTGCCGACCAGTTGCCCGGTGGCGGGGTCCACGTACTCCCGCGTGGGCGCGGGCGTCCCGGACGCGCCCTCGGAGCGTCCGGCCCCACGCGGTGGGGGCTGGGACTGCAGATCGCGGGCCGGCTCCTTGAGGCCCGCAGCCAGCAGGATTTCGGGCACGGTCAGGTACTTGCCGTACAGGTGGATGTCGTCGAACGTCCCGCCCGCCATGCCGTAGAGAGTGAGCGTGGCCGGGATCTGTGCGGGGCTGTCACACTTGAACTTCCCCGCACGCCCGGCGGCTTCTCCGTCCACGACGAACTGGATACGCTGACGCGCGGTGGTCCAGCGGATGGCATAGTGATGGCGCTCACGGGCGCGGAACAGGTTCTCCGGATGGAAGCCCACGATACTGCCCTCGGGATCGGTGAGCAGGTAGCAGTAGTCCGGGGAGATGGCCGCGCTGTAGCCCTTGCGGAAGGCGATCTGCAGGCCCTGCCCCTTGAGTTCTAGCAGCCAGTGGGTTGTGCAGTCGCCCGGCGACCAGTCGGGGGTGAAGCAGAAGCTCAGGGTTCCCTCCTGCGTCGGCGTCTGGGGCAGGCTGACCGCCGTGAGACCCGGACCGGCGCAGTACAGGGGCTTGCCATCCCTGGCAGCGACGGCCACATGGGAGCCGTCGGCGGCCGGGACGACCTGCAGGCCTGGCGGATCGGCGAGCACACACGCGGCGGTCAGGAGCAGGGCACAGAGGGCGAGGGACATCCAGCGCGGAAGGATCATATGACGTCTCCTTGGCGGATGTATGCCCATACATTCTGGCAGGAAGCCGCCTTTCCTGCCGGAGCGAAGCTCGTGGGTTGGAGGGCACAATGGCTGGACCGGGACGAGGAGCACACCGTGCGGCGGCAGCCTTGCTGGTGCTGCTGGCCGTGCTGCCACTGGGCGCGCAGGGGGCCGCCCCCGAGGTGGTGATGGCCTCGGCGGCCGAACGCTACGGCGTCGCCTCTGGGCTGACGGCCACGCAGGCGCCGGGAGCCAACGGCGGGGTGGCGATGGCTCTCTCCGACGCCAGCACGATCTCCGGTGGCTTGCAGCTTGCTCCGGGGCCGTACACGCTGGTGCTGCGCACGTTCGCCCCGGCGGGCGATCAGGACGGCTTCTTCGTCGAGATCGCAGGGACACGCACCCGTCGCACTGCCCCCATCGGCTCGTGGGGCACGCTCGCCTTCCCCTTCACCGTGGACCAGGCCGGGCAGGTGCTCATCGCGATCATCGGCCAGGAGCCGGGGATGCTCGTGGACGATATCGCCATCGTCAAGGGCACGGTCAAGGACGGGCAAGTGGACACAACGAAGCTCGTGGTCGCGACCGGCGGCGAGCGCGTCGGCTTCCAGGGCCTCACTCGCCTGCGCACCGCCTGCCGGCTGCGTGACTTCCCACCCGGAGCCGTGAAGGCAGCCCTGCAGGAGGACTTCGAGACCGAGCCGCAGGGCGTCGTCGGCGAGCACCGTGTCGGCCCGGGCCAGACCGGTCAGGGCCTCGTGCTCGACATGCCCGACGGCCGCTATGACCTGGACGTGAAGGCCCTCGGGCCGCTGGCGGCGGGGACGGTCGAGTGGTGGGTGAAGCCCCGCCCGGCCGCCCAGGTGTGGCTCGACCAGGGCTGGCACTACTTCCTCCACGGCGCCCCCGCCACGCCCGGCGGATGCCGGCTGGACCTGAGCCGCCATCCCAGCACGCAGTTGCAGCTCACCCTCGCCGTCGGCGACCGCAAAGAGAGCCTGCAGTTGCCAACGAACAGCCTGGACCCGCAGCAGTGGCATCACTTGCTGGTCTCGTGGGACTTGCGCGGCGAGCGCCAGTACCTGTGGCTGCTGGTGGACGGCAAGGGCTACCAGTCCTTCTTCCCGGCCGACGCCGGCGCCCACGCGGGCTTCACCCCGCTGCAGTTCAGCGCGCTGCAGTTCGGCAACACGCCGTCGGAGGACAACACCCCGTCGTTGCCGATGGACGGGGCCATTGATGGGATACGGGTGAGCGCGACCTCGGTGGCCGAACGACTGGTCGGGGAGGGAGGGCAATGATGAGAGCTATCGCCGCAGCCCTGTTGCTGCTGTGTGTCGTCTCAACCGCCGGGGCCGTGGATCAGGCCCTCGTGACACAGGCCAATGAGGCCCTGGCGAAGGCGACGACATACCTGACCACCAGGGTCGCCTCCGGCGGCGGCTATGGCGGCGTGTATCTGCCGGACCTGAGCGACCAGTGGGGCGAAGGACACATCACCCGCCCGCAGAACTGGGTCCAGCCGCCCGGCTCCCCCAGCACCGGCTTCGCCTTCCTGCGGGCCTGGGAAGCCACGGGGCAGCAGCCGTACCTGGACGCAGCCGTCCAGGTGGCTCACTCCCTTGTCCGCACCCAACTGGAGTGCGGCGGGTGGGACTATGTGGTGGACCATTCACCCGAGGGCCCGCGGCGGTGGTACTACCGCACCAACCGCAACAGCGCGGACCCGGCGCTGAAGCAGGGCCGCAACCAGGCGACCTTCGATGATGACACCACTCAGCACGCCACGCGGCTGTTGATCGCCGTGGACCAGGCCGTCCAGGGCCACGACGCCGCCGTCCACGAGGCCATGCAGGCGGCCCTGGACTTCATGCTGCGCGCCCAGCACGAGAGCGGCGGCTGGCCGCAGCGCTACCCGCCGGCGGCGCGGGGCTACGGCGACTTCTTCACCTTCAATGACAACAGCATCGCCGACTGCGCTGACGTGATGGTGATCGCCTTCAAGGCCTACGGCGACGAGCGCTACCGGGAGGCCGTGCGCAAGTGTGGCGACTTCATCATCCGGACGCAACTGCCGGCCCCCCAGGCCACGTGGGCCCAGCAGTACGACATGGACCTCAGGCCGGCGTGGGCGCGGAAGTTCGAGCCCCCGGCCGCTTGCGGCGGCGAGAGCGTTGGCGTGATGCGCCTGCTCATCACCATCGCCCTGTTCACGGGCGAGGACAGATACCTCAAGCCCCTGCCGGCGGCGTTCGACTGGTTCAAGCGCTCGGTGCTGCCGAATGGCCAGTGGGCGCGCTTCTACGAGCTGAAGACCAACCGCCCCCTGTACTTCACCCGCGACACGTACTGGCTGACCTACTCCGATGCGGACATGCCGACCCACTACTCATTCAAGAGCAACTGGAACCCGGCTCGCGTCGAGGCTCAGTACACCGAGATCACACAGAAAGGGCTGACGCAAGCCCAGGCCGACCGTGAGCCGAAGCCTCTGACCGCCGAGCAACGAGCGCGAGCGGCGGAGGCGATGGAGCCGAGGGTACGGGAAGCGCTGGCAGCCCAGGACGCGCAGGGAGGATGGATCACCACATCCGGACCCAACGTGGAACAGGGCCAACCGCGGCTCGACATGCAGACCGTGCAGAGCCGCATGAAGACGCTGAGCGACTACCTGAAGCTGGTGAACGGGCGGTAGGAGACGGCTACACCAGTGAAGCCTGGTAGGTCAGGGCCTCGCCCGCGACCTCGAAGACCGCCACCCGGTACACGCCGTTGCGGTTCGGCGCGCGCCATGGCTCCATGAACCTGTCGGCAACGAGGCCCTCGACCCGGAGAGCGTAGTCACGCCCGCGCCAGCGGAGCTGGGCGGCAAGCTCTGTCGCCTCGACGCTGACGACGTATCTGTGGCCCCGGTAGCGGACCTCCACGCCATCGTCCGACACGGTCACGGCTGAACGTGCCTCCCCATCCGTCTCGATCACCGGAACTTGTAGCCGCAGCCGGCGCACACCCGGGACCTCGATGCGGCAGGCCAGGCCGCGGGCTGACAGGGAGTAGTGCTCAAGAACCTCGCGGACGCCCCAGGCCTCCGGGTCGCGGAAGCGGTAGCACACAGTGAACTCGAGGGGGCCGTGGGCGCGACACGTCGTGACGGTCACGTCATGGCTCTCCCGGTCCGCCTCCGACAGGTACCGCCATCCGTCTGCGCACGGCCACCCGGCTCCGAGCGCCACCGAGCGCGGCGCGGTCGGCAGGGGCATATGGTAGCCAGGCTCCCGCACGAGGCTCATGTTCAGGGCCGTCTCAATGGGCACGCCCCGCCGGTGGAAGCGCCCCAGCCCTGTGGCGTCGTGGCCCGCCTGTCCGCGCGTGTCTATCTGGATGTGGACATCGCCCACAGTGGCGAAGACACGATGGAAGGCGTCGCCGAGATGTAGGAGGCGGGCTCCACCCGAACTCGCTGTGGGCCTGATGCTCTCGTCAGCTACATGGTACGCTCCCGCGAACAGGTTTGCCGCCAACAGGCCATACCCGCTGTGGGCGTTGTGTCCAGGCCCGAAACCGTCCTGACCGAACATCTCCGCCTCACCCATGTTATGCTTGAGGCTGCAGTAGGTCGTCTGCAGCACCCACCGGCGCACCCCCTCGGCGCATGACAGTGCCATCCCTCGCAGCGCCCCGGCCAGGTCACCGTCAGTCTCCTGCCGCGCCTGCCACTCAGCGAAGTAGGCGATCATGCCCTCCATCATGTGGAACTGGTTGCTGCGCCCGCCATAGGGCGCAACGCCGCACGGGGAGATGAGCTGCAGCGTGGTTAGCGCCCCTCGGTGCAACACCTCGCGCATCCACTGTGTGTGCCGCCCCGCATAGCCGTAGTGCAGCGTCATCGCCAGCGACTGCCGGACGGTCAGGTCGTAGGTCACGGGGTCGTTGGGGTCGCGGTACAGGCCCTCCGGCGTCCAGAACGCCATCTGGCTATCGAGGAGGGCGTCTACGTACTCCCAGGCGGAGGTCAGGCGATGGCGGAGGCGGAGCGTCTCGGCAGCGGTGGAGTAGAAGACGAAGTTGCGCTCGCCATAGTAGAGGCGTCCGGGGTCGAACGTGAGTTGTGCGGCCCAGCGGGCCAGAGGCGCGAGTTCGAGCTCCGAACCCGCCAGCGCCCCGTAGAGCACCATCATGTCCTTGACATTGAACTGGGCCGCGGGCCATTGCTCCCCCGACGCGATGTGCCGTGCCAACTCCCCACAGCACCAGTCCATCGCTGCTACGGCACTGTCCCGCAAGTCCCCGCAACGCCCGGCGGCCAGCAGATGCCCCAGCGCGGCGCAGTAGCGCGCCGTCGCCGTCACCGACTCGACCCCGGGCGCGTTGTAGGGGTCGCCGACCATGCCCGCCGGCGTCTGCCAGTCCGTCGCCTGGCGGACGATGTGCTCAGCAAGATCAAGGTAGAGCTGGACGCCGGCAACGCAAGCCATGGCCTGTCTCCTGCTCCCGGCCGCCGACAGCTCGGCTTGCGGCCGGGGCCGCCGCGAATGCCGCGGTATTCCCCGGCCGCCCGCCTTTCCCTCTGCCCCTGCTGTCATGTATAATGCCGCTACTTCTCAAGCACCCCCGCGGAGGCGTCGTGAGGCTGTCTGCTCTCTCCAGGATACTCCCGGCTTCTGCCATCGTGCTGACGGGCCTGGCGCTCGCGATGGCGCCGGCGCAGGCCGGTGTCGCCGACAAGCTGCGCGACGGCTGCCGTCTGCTGCTGGGTGGGCGCTTCCAGGGCGCCGCCCAGGCCTTCCACGAAGCCGGTCTGCAGGACGCGGAGTGCGCCGAGGCGCTGGTGGGCGAGGGCACAGCCTACCTGCTCAACGGCCAGCAGGACGCGGCGCAAAGCTGCCTCGACCGCGCCCTGGCGCTGGACGAAGCCCACCCGGCAGCCCGGGTGGGCGAGGGCACCCTGAGCCTGCTGCGGCGCGACTACGCGGCCGCGGTGGAACACTACCGCCGGGCGCTCTCCCAGGAGACCCGCCAGCGCGCCGCCATTCGCGCTTCGGAGGCCCAGGCGGCCTGCCTGGCCGGGCTGTATGAAGCCGCCGAGACCGAGGCCCGCACGGCGCTGCAGGAGCAGCCCGGACACGAACTGGCCCTGCAGGTGCTGGCCGCGGCGCTGCTCGCCCGCAACCGCGGCGCGGACGCGCTGCAGGTCCTCGCCGCGCCGGTGGAGCAGGGCGTGCAGCAGACCCTCGGCATCGTGGCCGACTCGCCGCTGTATTCGCCGCTGGCGCGCTACTACGCGGACCATCGCCTGGATGATGCCCTGCGGTTGGCCACGGTCGGCGCGCCGTCTCCGGCACCGGGGCCCTCGTTCGTGGGCACGCCTGCCCCGGCGCCGACCGTCTTCAGCCGCGGCGATCCGAGCTTCCACATCGAGTGGCCGAAGCCCGGTGGCTCGATCAGCGGCCGCATCGAGGTCTCCATCTACGCCGATCAGAACCTGGGCGTGCAGTATGTCGCTGTGCTCGTGGACGAGCAGTTCGCGTGCATGGCCAATGTCGTACCCTTCCGGGTGTCGGTGGACACCACCATCGCCCGCGACGGGCTGCGCGAGATCCGCGTGGATGGCTACGGGGCCGACGGCACCATCGTCAAGAGCGCCTCGGCGCTGGTGAACATCGCCAACGGCCAGCGCACGCTGTCCCCCGATGAGCAGGCCCTGCGCCAGGGCGTGACGGACTTCCTGGAGGGCCTGCTGGTGCTGCGCGCTCATCCGCTGCTGCGGGCCCAGCTCGTCGGCCATGCCCTGGAGGCCGAGGGCAAGCTACAGCAGGCGCTGGACGCCTATGAGTATGCCTTCTCGTATGACTGCACCTTGCCGTGCATCCATGCCGACCTGGTGCTGTGCTACCGCAAGCTCGGGCTGCTGGATGCGGTGGCGACCCATGAGATCCACAACCTGAACCAGCCCGGCGCCGTGGCGCTCACGTTCGATGATGGGCCGCACCCCATCCTGACCCCGTGGATTCTCGACCTGCTGGATCGCTACAACGCCAAGGCGACGTTCCTGCTGGTGGGCAAGCAGGTGGAGCTGTACCCTGAGTTGGTGCGCGAGATCGTCAAGCGCGGCCACGAGATTGGCAGCCACTCATATACCCACTCGAACCTGCGGCAGATCAGCACCCTGGGCGTCGAGCGCGAACTGGTCATGAGCCGGCAGGTGATCCGCCGAGCCAGCGGCGAGTTCGTCACGCTCTTCCGGCCGCCCGGAGGGAACTACGACCCGCAGGTGCGCCAGGCGGTGGACTTGACCGGCTTCACCACGGTCTTCTGGAACGAGAACATCACCTCCTATCCCGGAGTGGCCGGTCTGGACATCCTGCCCAAGATGCTGAACAAGCTCAACGGCGGCGGCATCGTCCTGTTGCACAACGGCTTTGACGAGACGCGCGACGTACTGCCCCTGCTGCTGCCGGCGCTGGCGCAGCGCAACCTGAAGCTGGACACAATCTCTGCCCTGACCGCCCACCGCCCCTTCCGCGTCCAGCACCTGCTTGCCGAGCCGCTGGAGTGGAAGTTGTAGGGCGGGATTCGGGAAGCGGGAGCCGGGAAGCGGCGTTGCCGTACCCCTCCCTTTCGCGCTCGTGAGCGAGCGCAGGAGGGGTCGGCCCGCAGGGCCGGGCGTGGGTGTCGTTCGCACTGTCGCACCAGCAATCAACCCGAGAGAACGACGTCATGGCCTGTCCTCGCCCCCTGCAACTCACGCCGCTGCTGCTACTGTGCGCCATGGCCCTCGCGGCCAATGGCACGCCGACGCCCCCGCCGCCGCTGCTGGGCGCCAACCACCAGCCCTCCCTGGACCTCGCGGCGAACGACTTCCCGGACGCCTCGCTGGTGGACCTGAGCGTCCTGCATGGCCGTCCCACGGGTGGCCGGGGGGACATGTTCTGCGGCAATGACGGGCACTTCTACTTCGAGGACGGCACCCGCGCGAACTTCTGGGGCATCAACATCGCCAAGGGCTCCGTCTTCTCACCCAAGCCCCTGATTGACCAGGCCATTGCCACCATAGACCGCGCCGGCTTCAATCTCGTGCGCTTCCACCACCTTGACGACGTGGAGGGCCTGCTGCCCGCCGACACCGCCGGCACCCCCGACCGGATTGACGCCGCCAGGCTCGATCTGCTGGACTACTGGATCGCCCAGTGCGGCAAGCGCGGCATCTATGTGTACCTCGATCTGCTCGACTACCGCACCTTCCACGAAGTCGAGGACGTGCCGAACGCCAAGGCCCTCGGCCGTGGCGCCAAGCCCTACGCCTTCTTCGACCGCCGGCTCATCCTGCTGCAACAGCAGTACGCCCGTAAGCTCCTGGTCGAGCACACCAACCCCTACACGCGGTTGTCGTACGCGCAGGACCCCACTGTCTGCCTCATCGAGCTGTGCGACGAGAACGGCCTGTTCATCCGCGCCAAGGACTGGAGCGACCTCGTCTCGCCCTACCGCGAGGACTTGCAGAAGCGCTGGAACGAGTGGCTCAAGGAGAAGTACGGCGACACGGCGACGCTGGCCGAGGCGTGGACCGATGCGGACGGCCATCGGGGCCTGCTGGGCGATGAGAAGCTGGAGGGTGGGACGGTGCGCCTGTTCCCGGCTGCGGGGCGAGGCTTCCCGTCGGCCACCGGCGCGTCCGCCGGCCCCGAGGACGGCCAGACCGGCCGCGTCAGCGACCGCCGCCTGTTCATCGTGGACGTGCATGAGGACTACTTCAGGACCATGCGCGACTACCTGCGCAACCACGGCGTGCATCAGCCCATCACGGCTGTGACCGACGCCACGCACCTGTCCGACCTGCGCTCCGTCGCCGAGCCCCTCGACTTCGTGGGCATGAACTTCTACTACGACCATCCGCTGTGGCAGAAGGGCAACGAGTGGCGCCTGCCGGCGATGTACGCCAACAGCAACCCGCTGGCCGATGCCTCGGTGGAGAGCTTCGTGCCGCGGGTGTGCGCCGGGCGCATCACCGGGCGGCCGGTGGTCATCCGCGAATGGAACACCTGCTGGCCCAACCGCTACCGCGCGCCGGGCCTGATGGAGGCGGCCGTGTACGGGGCCCTGCAGGACCTCGACGCCATGATCCTGTTCACCTACGACATCCGCCCCGGCCAACGCCGTGTGGAGTTCTTCGATGTACGCACCGACCCGTGCCGCTGGAGCACGGCGGCCCTCGGAGCGGCCATCTTCCTGCGGCGCATGGTGAGCCCCGCGAAGCGCCAGGCGGCCGTAGCGTACTCGAGCCTCGATACCCACTACCCGACCCACCAGCCCTACCCGACCGAGATCTACAAGCTCGGCTGGGTGTGCCAGCTCTCGACGCTGTTCTTCGACCAGAAGCTGGAGAAGGCGCCCCGTCCCGCCCCGGGTGCCTCGCCCACGCCGGGCTTCCAGCCGTCGTTCCTGGACCTCGTGCTCGCCTCCGGCCGCTGCAGCGGCGGGGCCTACCCCGGCGACCGCACCGTCATCTGCGCCAACTGGCCCGCCATGGACCTACTCGACCACGAGCGCGGCAAGAGCGCCGACCAGCTCTCCGGCTATGACGTCGCCACCGTGCCGGAGAAGACCCAGGACTTCCTATTCGGCGGCACCATGTTCGACGCGAACCAGCGACACCGCCTGACGGCCTCGCCCGGCTACCTGCTGGCCGATGTCCAGGCGCGGGGGAACCTGCGGCCCATCGGGATCGGCGACGACCGAGAAGCCTGCCTGGGCTTCCGCGACATGACCCGGGGCAACTACGTCTTCCGCCAGCTCAACGCCGTCTACCAGTTGCGGGCGGCGCTGGATGCCCTCAACCAGCTCTACGATGACCCCGTGTCGCACTCGTTCGTGGATGACGACCGCTACCTGTCGGACACGATGCAGGTGCGGCGCGTGCAGGACCCGGGCGTGCTGCTGGCCAACACCCCTACGGCGCAGATCATCGCCGGCGACTTCAGCCGTCCCGCCTGGACCAAGACCCAGGAACTGACGCTGAGCACCGACTCGCCGCTGGGCGTCCTGGCGTGGCTGAGCCTGGACCGCAAGCCGCTCAAGCAGTCTCAGCGCTGGTGCCTGAAGTTCGTCACCAACGCCACCAACCGGGGCGAGCGGCGCGAGTTGCACCAGAACAACTCCGAGCGCACGCTGTACGCGCTCACGGACCTGGGACAGGCGCCGATCAGCCTGGGCGGCAGCCCCAGCGATAACCCGACCGCCGTGACCGCCGGCGACCAGACGCTCATCCGGCTCTACATGGTCAATGGCCTGTGGGAGCTGGTGTGCGAGGGCGCCGAGTACCACCTGTATTGCAGCGCCCCGGGGATGAAGGCCGAGCTGCCGGGCCTGAACGGACAACTCCGAATCACGCTGCACAAGGCCGACGGGACCGAGGACACCCAGCAGGCCACACAACCCTTTGTGTACCCGGACGGCGTGAGCTACATCACAGTGAGGAACTGGTGAGCATCAGGTGGTGGGTGCCGCGCCGGGGGCGGCGGGCCCCCCCCCCCGCGGCACCCACCACCTGATGCT
>JAJFUB010000100.1 GCA_021372615.1 bacterium
ACGCGCTTGCGGGCAGCCAGCTCCTTCAGGTGCTGCCATGCTTCCTCGGTGAGGCACAGGTTGACGCGTCGCTTGGGCACGGCCACCACCTTCTTCTGTATACACAATACACATACAGAATAACCCCGTCAACCGCTGTCCAACCTCACAGCTTCACAACCACCTCCAGCCGCCCCTGTGCGTCGCACTTCCCGCCCACGACCAGCAGCCCCAGATCGCGACGCAGGGCCCAGCCTGTCGCGCCGTGTGGCAAGTCGTCCTTCCCGGGCAGGGCTTGCCCACCGGCGCTGACCGCCGTCGGGACGGCTTCGCCCAGTCCCCCCACCGTGAGGTACGCGATCTCGCCCGGCAGGTACTTGAGGCTCACCGTGAGGCCCTCGGCGCCTGCCTTTGTCTGCAGGTCGCCGGGGGCCGTCACGTGCAGTGTGCGCTCCCCCGCCTTCACGGCCAGCGACCGCAGCCCCGGGTCCAGGCCGCGGCGGGCCATCAGGTTGAGCTGGATGTTCTCGGGGTTGATGTACACCCCGTTGCGGGTGGTGAACCACTGGCCGAAGCTGTCGGGGTACGTCCCGGCCAGCTTCTCGTTGTCCATGGGCCACTGCTGGTGCATGCCGCTGGCGACCATGCCGTCCACCTGGCGCGCCCACAGATCGCTCTGGTCGAACCGCATCAGCTCCTGCAGGCCGTAGGCATAGACGAGGCCGCACCACTGCACCGGCAGGCCGATCCAGGAGTGGGTGAAGAAGGTGCTGCCGAAGACGGGGATGCTCGCATAGCGCATGCCGGGGTGCCGTCCGTCGTCCCAGGCGTACTGGAACGGCAGGCCGGTGCGGGCATAGAAGCGGGCATCGGCGAGGTACTGCTGGTCGCCGGTGGCCATGTAGGCCCACACGGCGGCGCGGAGGGCATAGGCGGAGGCGAGCACATCGGGCTCGAGGATCGGGCATTCCCAGCCCTGCGCCCCGCGCGGCACGGGGAACCTCCGCAGCCGGTCCATGGCTTTGCGCAGCGCCTCGATGGTCGCCGAGTTGCCGGAGATGGCCGCCCAGCGTGCCAGGGACAGCGCCTCCCGGCCGCACGTGCCCATCGTCTGCGTTCCGTCGGCCCCCAGCTTCTCACGCCCCTTGCCCGGATGGTAACCCCAGCCGCCGTTGGCCTCCTGGCTCTTCATCGCCCCCTCGGCCTGGCCACGCATGCCGTCGAGGGCGCCGGGCAGGCTGCCCCAGTGGTACGGGAACTCCCAGCCCATGATGTGGCAGTTGGCGCGGCTGGCGAGGCCCTTGGCCCCCTCCTGCTGCACCGTCTGGTTGCCGACCAGGTCGGCGCGCGCCAGCAGCTTCGTCCGCTCCGCCCCCTGCGCCACCGCCCGGCCGTCCAGCAGCATCAGCGTCGCGTGGCCCGGCGAGTTCGCTGACCCCCATCCCACGACATGCCGGCCCTTGTTGGCCTGCTCATCCCACACGGTCACCAGGAAGGCGTGGCGGCACAGGGCCATCTCCTCCTCAAAGGAGCGCGGCCAGGCTTCGGCAGCCGGATAGCCGACCAGCTTGTCGAACCACACGAGCGCCTCGGTGGCGTCGGACACGGGTTCGGCGGCCACGATGTACTGCGACAGCCGCCACGTCTCCCCCGCCTTGAGCGTCACCGGCGCGGCGGCCAGGCGCTGGTTCTCAGGGATGCCGTCGGGCGTGGCGGGCAGTTGCAGTTGCATCAGGTGGCTGCTCATGCCCTCCACGAAGTCGGGCGTGGCGAAGCAGGCCCCCGGCGCCACGTGCGTGCCGTCCCACTGCTGCTGCGCGTCCCACATCAGGCCCATCAGCGCGCCGCGCGGCGCCTGGACGATCATCATGGGTACGGTGACTTTGAACTGGTGCGGCACACGCCGGTCATCGAGCGGCGGGGCGAGGTCGCGGTCGCTGGAACTGCGCTCGTCGCCCTCCAGGTACTCCAGGCCGGGGAACACGGCCACGCTCTTGAGCGGTCCCGCCTGCCGGTCGCCCGCATGGACAGCCGGGCCGCGCACGGCCAGCACGCGCTGCTCGCCCTGCGCGGTCAGCTCCAGGTCGAGCTTGAGCGCCGGGCTGTCGGCTCCCAGAGTGGCCTGCAGACGACACGCGAAGCCACGCCCCGTGCCTTCCGCGCTGAGCTGCGCCTCGTTCCCCTTCACGCCGGCCTGCAGCTTGCCGAAGGTCGGGCTGACCTCCCGGCCTGTCGCGTCCACGGTCTGTACCCAGGGCGTGACCGAGCCACCAGGCTCCCAGCCGCCATCGCCCCAGGTCCAGACGTACGCGCCCAGGCCGAGCAGGTCGCGGTTGATGAGCCACCGCGATTGCCGGTTCTGCAGCAGCAGGTAGCTGCCAACCTCGCGGCACTCAGACCCGGTGGCACGGGCGGGCGGGAGCTGGGGGAAGGCTGGCCAGGCGGTCAGGCTGACCGACCGGTGCTCCTCGTGCTTCTGCTGGCCGTCCTGCCAGGACACGGCGGCGGTCTCGGAGAGCGTCCCTGCCTTGACGGGCGCCGTCTGTCCTGCTTCGAACGGTACCTCCACCGTGGCGCCGGGCGCGAGGCGTTCCAGCTTGCGTACGCGGGCGCCCAGGCTGACTCGCGCGGCGTGTTCCACGCCGAGCGTTCCCAGGCCCACGTTGCGCACCGAGACGCTGCCCGTCACACGGTCGCCGACGCAGTTCACAGCCTGGCGGGACAGCGAGGCCGCGACGAGCCGCACCTCCGGCTGCCAGCTTCCGCCCCATGCCGTCCCCTCGCCCCGCCAGCGCCACGCCACACAGGCCGTCTGGGCGCTGAAGTCGAAGCGGACGAAGCTCAGCCCCTCCGCCTCGGCCGGCGCAACGGCGGCAGTGGCGTCGGGGACGGGCCGACCCGCCGCATCCAGGCCCTCGACGACCGTTGCGCCCGTAGGCTTCTCGACGACCAGCAACCCGGCACACCCGCTGACGGCTACGTCGGGCGGGAGGGGTTGCGCCGGCAGGCTCGCGACGAGGGGCTGGCCGAACAGCGCCCAGTCATAGTTGGTGTTGCCGGCCGGGCCGGGGTCGGTGGCGAGGGAGATGGCCCCCTTCAGCGCGCCGCCCTCCGGCGTCAGGGCTGCCGCCAGCGGCGCCCACACGCTCTGCGTGAGGGTGCGCATGGCCAGGTCCCGGCCCGTGTACTGCAAGGTGAAGCGCACGCCATCAGGCTTGTGCTCCTGGTCCTGCCAGTCGAAGCCCTCGCTGATGCCGACGAAGCTGAGCAGGAAGGCGCGTCGGTCCGGGCCGAGCAGCAGGTCGAGGGGAGGATAGGTCAGCGTGCTCTTCTGCGTGTTCTGCGGGTGCAGGAAGATCGAGGGGATGACCTGGCCCCCGATCTTGGCGGACCCGCGCGGCGCGCACGAGAGGGTGTTGGCGGCCCGAGCCTGGGGGAATAGCTCCATGCCCGACCAGAGAAGCTGGGCGGAGCGGATGTCGGCGGCGTGAGCGACGCCAGACAGGAGAAGGCACAACAGCATGAGGCAGAACCGCGTCATGTCAGAGCCCTCCATAGTGCCCGAGGCGCTCAGGGCGCCTCAGCGCTCAACTGTGCGGCCAACTCAAGGGGGTGCATGGCAGCGACGCCGGGGATGTCCTGAAAGTGACGGTCGGCGGTGACGATGGTCTCGATGCCTGCCCACCTGGCGACGGCAATGTGGAGGGCGTCGCGGGCGGAGAGCTGGGGGTGTCTCTCAACGAGGTCCAGCATGGCACTGACAGCTTCGGGGTGCACCGGGAGGACGATCCGGAACGCACGCATGACCTGGCGAGCGAGGTCGATCCCGAGGTGATCACGCCTGATCGCCTTGTAGCGGTGGACGATCTCCTGCAGTACCTCCGTACTCGTGGCTGCCCGAATGCTCTCGTCGGCCGCGGCAACGATGATCTGCTGGCAGGGGATGCGGAACGACTCATCTCCGCCTATGGAGTAGACGAACACATTGGTGTCAATGAAGTACGCGGGCGCTCGGTCAGATCGGTTCATCCATGAACCGTCCGCGCTCGATTTCCTGCTCGATCTGCTCGGGCGTGCCCGCCGGACAGCGCATCTCCTTGATGCGCGCCACGGCCTCCAACCGCATGCGCTTCTGCTCTGCCTCCAGCGCCTCCATGATCGCCTCGGCAGCGAACTGACTGGCGGACTTCTGTCGCGCCGCCGCCACGCGCTTGAGCGCCGGCCAGAGGCCCTCCGGCATCGTCATGGTAACGCGATCGCGAGCCATATGAACACCTTCGTTCATACTAAGTCGGTATGAACTGATTATCGCATTACCGCAACGGTATGTCAACCCAACTGCTTCCGCACGAAGTCCCACACCCGCGCCTTGTAGTAGCGGTGGCCCTCCGGACCCACGTACAGCTCCAGCTTGCCCTCCGCCCCGGCGGCCCGGTACATGCCCTGGACGCGCTCGTAGGCGATCCTGACGCCCTCCAGGGGGAAGATGCTGTCCTGCTGGCCGGCGATGATCAGCATCGGCCGCGGCGCCACCAGGCCCGCGATGTCGTACATCTCGCACAGGTTCAGCAGCCCCGGGGCGTAGTTGCAGTCACAGTGGGCCATGGCCATGATTGAGTGCTCGAAGGTGCAGAAGTAGCAGCTCGGGATGGAGAGGGCGAAGCGGGTGTCGAGGGCGGTCGCGAAGAGCGTGGCGGTGCCGCCGCCGGACTGGCCGGTGCAGATGATCTTGTGCGGGTCTACCTGCGGCAGCGTCAGCAGGTAGTCCACCGCCGACATGCAGTCCAGCACGCGCATCCCCAGGAGGGTCCGACCAACCATCAGCGCGCGCTGGGATAGCTGCTGGCAGGAGCAGCCGGCGCCGCCCGCGAGGTCCTGGTCGAGCATTAGCTCCCCGAAGCCCCGCAGGTCCGGCGCCAGGGCCACATAGCCCTCGCGCACGGCCTGGACCGCGTAGTCGCGCTCCCCCTCGACCTGAACGGGCTTGCCACGCACATCCTGGCCGAAGTCCGCCGGGACGACCTTGCCGGGGCCGTGCCCGTGCAGGCACAGTACCGCCGGCACAGGGCCCGTCACGCCCTTGGGCACGAGCTGGAAGGCCGGGATGGTGATGCCGTCGCGGCTGGTGAAGCGGACGTACTGGCGCACATAGTCACCCATGTCGCGTTCGTCGAACACCTGGCCGGTGACGGGCAGCTCTTCCTGCGGGTGGACGGCCAGCAGGCTGAGCAACTCGCTCCGCAGGCTGCGCTGCCAGGCGTGGAAGTCGTCGTCGCTGCCGGCCTCGTAGCTCATGGCCCGCAAGCTGCCCGCGAGCAGGTCGTCTAGGCGCCGCTGTAGCGGCTCGTTGGCTCTCGTCTCGATCATGGTCGGCTCCTGGGGATGTCGGTACGGGGTGTGTTGGGCAAGTCGAGAAGGGAATCCTGCCTGAACACGGCGGAGTCGCCGTCCGCTGCGCGGACACTACGCCTTGAGTGTCGGTCGCCCTCGCGGGGCTGAAGGTGGCGTGGCCCCGGGCGACGAAACCCCCTCCGCCTTCATCTCCCGGTTCCAGGTACCTGCATGAGCGTCGCCGTGTCCCGACCCGCCGCCGCGTCCGCTGCCCCCGTCGGTCTGGCCCCACTCACCGCCCGTGCCGTGGTGTTGGCCATCATCCTGACCGTGGCCACCTACCTGGGGATCACCCGCGTGGGGTTCATCCAGATCAACTGGGTGCCGTACGTGGTGCCGCCGGTCCCGCCGCTGCTGTTCCTGATGGTCCTGCAGGGGCTGAGCGCCCTGGCGAGCCGCAGCGCGCTCAAGGACCGCCTGCCGCACGTGCTCCGGCCTCTATCGCGGGCTGAGATGGTCATGATCTACGCCGGCCTGTGTGTGGCGCTGTCCATGGAGCGCTCGGCCTACATCATGCACTACCTGCTGACGGCCAAGTACTTCGCGACCGATGTCAACGGCTGGGCTGAGTTCTTCAACCAGTACCCGGACTACTGGATCCCGCACGACAGCCGCACCATCCTGCAGTGGTTCGAGACCTCGCCGACCGGTCACATCCCGTGGAGCTACTGGTGGCCGTTCATTGGCTGGTGGGGCGCTTTCAGCCTGCTGATCGTGCTGGCGATGATGTGCATCGCGGGGTTCTTCCGCCGGCAGTGGGCCGAGTCGGAGCGCCTGAGCTACCCGCTGCTCTTCCTCCCCATCGAGATCACCGGCGGCCTGGAGGCCCACAGCACAGGCTTCCAGCCGGGCAAGGCCCTGGCCCGGGGCTTCTTCAGCAATCCGCTAATGTGGGCGGGCTTCGGCGCGGCTGCGCTGTTCAACCTCATCAACATCTCCTACGCCTTCTTCCCCAGCCTGCCGCACATCCGCACGACCATCCCGCTGGATGACAAGATCCTCGACCCGCCCTGGCGCTATCTGCGGCCCATCTACATCAACATGTCCCTGGACATCTGGGGGCTGTCGTACCTGGTGTCCGGTGAGGTGCTGTTCTCGACCTGGGTGCTGTACTTCCTGGTGAAGTTCGTCAAGCTGGTCGGCCTGTCGGCGGGCTACCGGGCCTCTGGCTTCCCCTTCTACCAAGAACTGAGCGCGGGCGGCTGCATCGCCATCGCGGGGTTCCTGCTCTGGGTGGCCCGCCCGCACTTCCGCCGGGTGTGGCAGGACATTGTGGACGGCCCCAACTCCTATGATGCCAACGAGGCCTTGCCCTTCCGCTACCTGGCCATCGTCTTCGTAGTTGCGACGGTGGCGATGATCTGGATGCTGTCGGCGGCAGGGATCCCCACGCAGGTGCTCATCTTCTACTTCGCCGTGCTCTACATGTTCGTGCTGGTGGCGGCGCGCATCCGGGCGGAAGTCGGTCCGCCGGTGACTTGGAACCATCCGTACGGGTTCGACACCGTGGTGCCCATGCATCTACTGGGCAGTCGCGGGCTGACGCGCCTGACCGGCCCGCAGGGCATGGTGCTGTACCAGGCGCTGTTCTACATCGGCCGCACGGTGTTCGCCCACACCACGGCGCAGTACTTCACCGATGGCCTGCGCCTGGCCGACTTCGGCCATGCACGGCGGCGGTCGGTGACGTCGGTCATGCTAATCACCAGCGTGGTGGCCATCGCGCTGGCGTTCTGGTTCCACCTCGATGTGGGCTACAAGTTCGGGCAGGGGCTGATCGGGGCGAAGATCGGGCGCGCCGGCACGGGCTGGGCCATGTCGTGGTCCAAGGGCAACTACAGCCTGCTGGAGAAGACCTTCAGCAAGCCGGCCGGCCCGGAGCTGCCGCGGCTGATCTTCTACGCCGCCGGCTGTCTCTTCACCGCGGGGCTCACCCTGGCCCGTACACATCTCACCAACTTCCCCCTGCACCCGTTAGGCTTCGTCATGGCCACGCTGTATGGCGACCACAGCCCGTACTGGTGGCCGTTCTTCGTCGCCTGGGCCGCCCAACGGCTGGCCCTACGCTACGGCGGGCTGCCGCTGTATCGCAAGTTCGTGCCGATGTTCCTGGGGCTGACGCTGGGGCACGTGCTGATCGGCGGGGTGCTGTGGCGGATCATCATCAACTACTTCATTGACCCCGTGATCTCGTCACGGTACTACGTGAACCTGGGCGGGTAGGGGCGGGAGCGCCGCGCCCGACAGGCGTGTCGCGCCCGACAGGAGTGTCGGGCGTACCCGGCGTGTGCGCATAGGGACACCGCAGATGGCCGAGCGAGAGGAGCAGTGCCAGGTGGCAGGCGAGCCGTCGCCGACGCCGCAAGCCCCGGGACGCGAGCGGCTGCTGGTCGGTCTGCTTGGCCTTATCCTTTTCGTCGCCTCCATCGCGATCCGCGGGTACCACTACCCGTTCGGCAACCAGGCTCTCCAACTGCCGTTCGTGCAGGTGATGCGCGACCCCTCTCTGTACCCGCATGACCCCCTCGTTGCCACGCTGTCGGCATACTGTTCGTGGTACTGGGTCGCGGTAGCGCGCCTGGGAGGCGACGACCCGGCGGGCCTGCTGCTCGTGTTGTTTCTGCTGACGAACGCGTTGCGGCTGGTGGCCGCCGCCGGTGTGGCGCGGGCGATGTTCCCGCAATCGCGGCTGGCGCCGTGGGCGGCAGCGGCGCTGTGGGCCATGGGGCCACGCCCGCTGATGGACGCAGGAACCCTGATGTCGCCCTACGCCGAGCAGAGCGCGACGGCCGTCGTGTTCCTGCTGTGGGCGTTCCAGGCTCTGCTTTGCGACCGACCGCTGTGGTGGGTGCTGTGCTTCGCTGCGGGCTTCCTGCTCAACCCCCTGTATGGCGTCTACGCCGTCACCTATTTCGCCCTGGTCGCCCTCGTGCTGCTGGCGAGGCGGTCGCTGAGCGTCCGGTGGGTCTGGGCCGCCGTGGGGGCCGGGGTGCTGGTGGCGCCGTCGGTGCTATGGTCGGCACGCACGATGCACGGGCTGGCGGGGGGGACCGCGGCGGACGTCATCCTGTGGGTCCAGGTGGCCGAAGCGCGGCTGGCAGGACACCTGTTCCCGCTGCGCTGGGAATGGCTCAGCTTCGTGTGGCACGCACTCGTGCTGGTCGGCGTCGTCGCGGGTCTGCGCTACGCGGGGGGCCTCGGGGCGCGAACCAAGGCGCTGGTCGGCAGTGCGGTCGTGGCCTCGGTGGGATGGTTGGGGCTGGCCTTTGCAGCAGCCTACCTCGTGCGTGCGCCACAATTCCTGGCTCTGCATCCGGCGCGAGGCATGGACCTGTACTACGCCCTCGCCGGCCTCTTCCTGACAGGGCTGATGGCGCGGCGCCTGGAGCGCGAACACCAGGCTGGGCGCGACCTGCTGTGGCCGCTTCTGGGCCTGCTGGGAGCCATGGGGATCTGGCTGGCGTACCCACAGTGGATGGTGGGAGCGCTGGCGCTATTGGGGGGCGTGGTGGCCGTCGCTCGACCGCTATGGGCTGGCTGGCTGCGACGGCTGACAGTGGCGCAGATACGTACCGGGTTGTGCCTGCTGGTGGGCGGGCTGGCCCTCGCCATGGTGCTGGGCCGGTGCGCACACGGCGAGCCACTGGTCTTCGCGTCCTACCAGGACCAGGCGACCGCCGACGCTGCCCGGTGGGCCACGACACACACCCCGAGGGAAGCCGCGTTCCTCGTTGACCCGGCGGCCGACGGCTACTTCCGTCCGCTGTCCCGGCGGCCTGTCTTCATCACGTCGCTGGACTGCGCCGGCATCCTGTGGAGCATCGGCTACGCCGGCGAGTACGCCCGGCGGATGGCCGACCTGGGGCACGATCCCCGCCGGGTCTTCGGCCGTCCCCCCGTGGGACTCCTGAGGCGGCTGGGCGACGAGGGTCTACTGCGCCTGGCCGCCAAGTATGGCCTGAGCTACGCGGTGCTGGACCTCGCACAGCCCACACGGCTGCCGGTGGTGTACCGCAACAGCAAGCTGCAGATCGTGGCCCTGTCTCCCCCGCTCCCCGCTACCACCCCACCCGCAACTGCGCCTCGTGCGCCGTGATCCACTCGAAGATCGGACGGATGCCGGTCACCAGGAAGCGCACCTGATCCGGCGGCGCCACCTTGCGCACCATCGCGTCTACGCGGTTGTACAGGCACCGCTGGCGCATCAGCGCCGGCAGGGCCTGCAACTCCGCCTCGGTCAGCGGCACCTGCTGCCGGTAGGCCTCCATGAACAGCGCCATCAGCTCCCACACCGGCTCAAAGGGCTGGGTGAGCGACCAGATGTCGCCACCGTCAAGGGCCGTCTCGCGGCGGCTGCCGAAGAACAGCAGGCCGTCGGTCACATCCACCATGCGTGGCTGGCGGCCTACCCAGTCGAAGTCGAAGATGCCGACGATGCGGTGGTCGCGGAAGCGCAGGTTGGCCGGGTGCCAGTCGCCGTGGACGATGCTCAGCGGCAGGGCCCAGTAGGCCTTGTCGGGTAACTCGCGTTCGGCTAACTGGGCCTGCTTGAGCAGGAAGTCAACGGTCGCGTGGGCGGGCGTGTCC
>JAJFUB010000101.1 GCA_021372615.1 bacterium
CGTGGGGCCCGCCGCACACGACGCGGCACCCACGGCCTGTGCCTCAGTAGCCTGCGCTGTATGGGCGCGATGAATCGCGCCGCTACGGCTGCGCGGGCAGCGTCCAGATGCCTACTTGCATCGGCGTCAGCTTCAGGTGCACCTCGCGGCCGGCCACCGTCACGCAGCAGGTGCGGCGCTCCAGTTCCTCGAGTTCGTGCAGCCGCGGCAGGCGGGTCTGCAGCTTCACGGTGAGGTCCGCCGGCTTCTCCTCCGAGGCGTTCACCGCGATCAGGTAGCCCGGCTCCTGCCCCGCCGGCGAGATCTCGCGCAGGAAGACGGACCCCTCCTGCCACATGCGGCAGGGGCGGCTCAGCGCCGGGGCCAGCAGCGTCATCTCCTGACCGATCTTCGCCAGCGCCCCCCACATTGCCGGCTGCTTCTCCGGTAGGTACCCGCCCAGCACCCACGGCCAGCCCCCGGCCTTCTTCTTCTCCTCGTCATACTTGGTGTAGACGTGATAGCAGTAGTAGACGAGCGCCCCGGCGCCGGTGGCCAGGCCCAGGTAGGTCATGCAGCGCTCCTGCTCGGGCGTCGGCGTCAGCCATGTGGGTGGCTTGCCGAGGCCCTCGACGACGTCATAGCCGAAGGCCTGCGGGACATACCAGACCGGCTTGCGGTCGTGAACCAGCTCCCGGGCGCGGGTGATGAAGTCGCTCACCATGGTCAGCGGCCGGCGCTGGGTCATGATCGGATAGGGGTCGAACATGAGGATGTCCAGGCAGCTTGCATAGTCGTCGGCCAACTCGGGGTCGTACATGGTGGTCATGACCGGGTGGTACGGGTCTTCCTGGACCATCATGTCATAGAAGGGCTGCCAGTCCGCCGGCGTCATGCCCTCCTTGGACGGGGCGGGCTCGTCGGGGAAGTAGTACCCCAGGAGGGCCGGATGGCTGCGGATCTTGCGCACGGCCTCTCGCAGGCCTTCCAGGTCCTTCTTCTCGATGTAGCCCACCGGGACACCGGTGATGCCGAACATGCCGAGCTTCTGCAGCCCGTCCAACCACTTGATCTGGCTATCCACACCCCCGCCGAAGCTGTGGCCGACATTGTACCCCGCCTGCACCACCGGCCCGTAGACTTCCGGCCCGCCGCCCATGAAGCCCCGGGCGAAGAAGGGCTTGCCGTCCATGAGCAGGGCGTTGTCGGCGTTGATGGTGAACTCGTGCGGACCGGTCGGGGTCCCCTCGGCCACGCGGAAGCTCTCCGCGAAGTCGTGGGGGCCGTCCGGCGCCTGCACCGCCACGCGCAGCTCGTAGGCGCCGGTCTGCAGCGGCTCCGGGAGGCGCTGGCGCACATCCAGGGAGCTGACGACGACCGCCGCGGTCTTGCCCGTCCCGGGCCTCACCAGCGGGGTCGGCTCCGACTGCGCCTCGGCGCCATTCGGCTGCTTGAGCGTCGTGCGTACCGTCATCTTCTTGAGGATGTCCGGGGCGGCGCTGAAGGTCAGGTTGGCGGTGGCATAGCTCCGCTTGTCAGCGGCAAAGACCGTCTTGCGGTAGCACGGGTAGGTGAGGTTGCAGGCTACCAGGGGTGGCGCCGGCAACTCCGCCACGGCCAGCAGGGACTGCGTCACAGGGTCGAGCAGGACCGCCTGCAACGAGTCGCCGGCCGCGACAGCCGTCGTCAGCGAGAAGCTCTTGCGCGCCGGCAGCGACTTGAGCAGGCTGCCGTCGCGGCGGACGATGTTCAGCTCGCACTTGCAGCCGTCGGGCGTCTGCAGCGTGCCCTCGTAGGAGCGCGTGTCCGGCAGCTTCGTGATCTCCCCGGAGCGGGTGAGCGTGATCTGGGCCTGGTCGGCCGGGGTGAGGGCCACATCGTCGAACCACACCGTCCCCACCATCTGGACCCGGGGCATGACCACACCCTCGACGGCGTTGACCGGCGCCCGGAACTGCTTGGTCCACAGCCGCCAGGTCTCGCTGGGCGGCAGCGTATACGTGTTGTAGCTGGCATGTGGGGTCTTCCACGTGGCAGTGCTAAAGGGGGCGCTGAAGCTGACGACCGACACCGCGGCATTCACCTTCGGCTGGGTGCGGTACCACAGGCCGAGCAGATAGGCCCGTCCCGGCTCCAGGGCCACTGGCTTGGGGATGGCGATGGCGCTGGTGCGCTTGTCTTTGCCGATGGTGAGCGCCGAGAGCTTCGCGGCCAGTTGCCCGGAGTGGGCCTCGGACACGTACTCGGCCTTGTACTCGCAGATCTCCCACGTGGTCAGGGACCAGACTTTGCCCTCAAAGCCCGGGTCGGGGAGGATGTTGGGGGCCAGGGGGGCGGCGCACGCGGTCAGGACGATGAAGCCGGCGGCGAGGCAGGTGGCAAGGCGCATACAGGTCACTCCTGTTCGGGCCGGAAGCGCGCCCGTTCGCGATAGGCGAGGGGCTGCATCCCGACCGTGCGGTGGAAAGTGCGACTGAAGTAGCCGGGATCGTGGAAGCCGCAGCGTTCCGCGATCTCGGCGCAGGTCAACTCGGTATCGGCCAGCAGGCTGCGGGCCCGGGCGAGGCGGCGCAGGGCAATGTAGCGCATCGGGGGCAGCCCGACGCCGCGCACGAACACCTCGCGCATCCGCACCTTGCTCAGGCGCATCATATCCGCCAGGCGCTGCAGGCTCCAGGCGGCCGTCAGGTCGGCCTCGACTGCCGCCAGCACGGCCGTCAGGCGCTCATCCGCGTCCGCAGCAGGGCGCAGCTCCCCGGCCGCCTCCAGCCGCCCCAGCCAGCGCCCCACCAGCACCCGCGCCCAGCCCTCGGCTTCCAATGACACCGCGCCCTCCGAGACGGACAGTTCGTCCACAAGCGCGCTGAAGGGCTGCGCCAGCGGGGCGAAGTCGGGCGCATGGTGGAGCGTCGGCACCCGGTAGAGCCGGAAGAAGTCCACATCGCCCCAGACGCGCAGGTCGAAGGCGGCGGTGTAGAGGATGACGCTCTCGGCGGTATGGTTCGCGGCCCGGCGGTCCGAGTCCGGCGGCCAGGCCACGAGCGTACCCGGACCGGCGAGGCGCGGGCCCCCGGGGGTCTGTATCTGCAACTCCCCGCGGAGCACCAGCCACAGTGTCGCATAGGGCCGACGCACCGGCGAGGGCACCGTCCAGTCCGGCGGGGCCGGGAAATGGTGGGCCCAGTAGAAGCGGAAGGACACCTGCCCGGCCCGGCGGGAGGTGGGTAGAGGGATCGGCCTGGGTGCGGCAGCGTCGGCGTCGGTCATCGGCGGCAGAGTTCCGCCCGCTGGCGCGGCACTCCTGCCTGCGCAGGAGGTTCCGGCAGCATTCTGTCCAATAAGAAACAGCACTGCGTCCATTCTCGCGCCTGGCGCCCGGGGCTATCATGTTCCCGGCCAGCACGGCCCACCCACTACGCACCTCAGGAGATGCCCGCACATGGACTCCCAGCTCACCGGCCTCATCAAGTCCGCCGCCTTCAATCTCGGCGCCGACCTCGTCGGCATCGCCAACATCGAGCGCTTCGCCAACGCGCCGCTGGAGATGAGCCCCCAGGGGCTGTTCCCCCAGGCCAAGACCGTCATCGTCTGCGCGGTGCACCATCCCGATGGCTGCATTGAGATCGGTGGCCGCGAGCATCCCCAGAAGATGGGCCCCTACGCCGTGCAGGGCCTGATGAACACGCACCTGGATCACATCTCCTACGAGATGTCGCGCGTGGTGGAGGACCTCGGCTACCTGGCCATCCCCATCGCCGCCAGCAACATCTGGCGCTACCGCAACTACAAGGGCCTCGACGCGGTGTTCGCGCCGGACATGTCACACATCTACGCCGCGGTCGCCGCCGGCCTCACCGAGCTGGGCTACCATGGCATCTCCATGAGCCCCGAGTTCGGCCCGCGCAACCGCTTCGTCTCCATCGTCACCACCGCCCCGCTCGACGCCACGCCGCTGCAGCCGGGCAACACTCTGTGCGACCACTGCAACCAGTGTGTGAAGCACTGCCTGTCCGGGGCGCTGTCGGAGGAAGTAGACGGCACCGTGGACCTGGTGATCGAAGACCGGCGCTACACCAAGGCCAAGAAAAACCTGTGGCGCTGCTCGTGGGGCGAGCACTTCGGCGTGGACCTGGACCTGCCCAAGCCTGACGTGGTGACCGAGGAGAACATCATCGAGACGATCCGCGAGCACGGGCTGCGCGGCGGCGAGATGGGAAGCTGCCTGCGCCACTGCCTGCCTGCACACCTGCGCCTGTGGGATCGCGAGTACACCAATGCCCCGCGCCGCGCCCGCGCGTACGTCCCGGACATGGCGATCAAGCCCCCGACCTGCGAGTCCGACTGGTTGCCCCGCTGGGTGCAGGACCCGATGGTGGCGGCTGCCTATGCCTCCGGCATGGACTTCGTGTGGGTCCATGACGCGGCGCAGATGGAGCAGGTCGGTCTGGACTACACGAACCGCCTGCCCGATGCCGTCAGCGGCGTGACGATGGGCGTGACCATCCCCAACAGCAGCAGCACCCACGAGGTCGTCTCGGCAGCGGCGTACTTCGCCCAGCGCGCCGCGTACCTGGCCGCGCGGAAGATCGAGAACTTCGGCTATAGCGTCGTCGTGTGCTCCGACCTGCCCCAGCAGCCCATGTCACCGGTGCTGCAGGCCGTGGCCCCCGAGGACTGCCAGGTCGTGACCGCGACGTTCCTGACCAGCGCCCCGCTGGTGGCGAATGAGCCGACCCAGTCAGTAGCGCGGGCGGCCTCGCCCGCGCGGGCAGGCGAGGCCGCCTGCCCTACTGGCAACGGTTTGACCCGCGCCATGAAGAAGGCCGCCCAAGGGTTCGGCGTGGATCAGGTGGGTGTGGCCTCACCCGAGCGCCTCGCCGCACTGAAGGCCCAGCTCGCTCCGCTCATGGATGGCGAGGCCGTGCTGTCCATCCAGAACAAGGGCAAGATGTGGCTGGAATACGACGTGGAAGTCTCGGAGGAGACGCGGAAAATCAAGGATGCCACGGACTACATGCCCGACGCCAGGGCCGTGGTCGTGTTGGGCCTGCGCCTGCCGCAGGCGACCGTCGCCCGCGTCGGGCAGCCCCCGACCGATGCCGTGGGGCCGTATGTCTTCGCCCAGTATGTCGTGCAGTGGATCCTGCGCGAGAAGGCGCTCCTGCTGGTGAAGTGGCTGCACGCCCGCGGGTACAAGGCGGAGGTGACGCTCGACCTGATGAACTCCGGCTCGATGGTCGCCAACCCGCGCGGGCCGCAGCACAACGTCTTCGGTAACCGCTTCGCTGCCGTCGCCGCCGGTCTGGGCGCCATCACCAAGGGTGGCTTCCTGACCAACCCGGACTTCGGGGCCAACCTGCGCACCGTGTCGGTCATCACAGACGCGCCGCTGCAGGCTGATGCGCTGCCGAACTTCGCCTCTCTGATCGAGGAGTGCGGCGACTGCAGCATCTGCCAGGAGGTCTGCCCGCCGTCGGCGTACCGTGACGAGGTCACGCTCACGCTGGACGGCCAGGAGATCAAGTACCAGCGGCTCGACCAGAAGCGCTGCGACTGGTGCGCCAAGTTCGCCCTGATGGGCGGCGACGGCTTCGCCAGCCTCGGCGTGTCCTATGAAGTCGCTCCGCCGGAGGAGATCACGGTCGAGGCGTTGAAGGAAGCCATGCGCGGCTTCGACGCCGTGCAAGGGCACCATCGCTGCGCGGCCGAGAGCTGCGTGGTGAAGTGCCCGCTGGCGAAGTAGTCAGCATGGAGCCGCGTGGACGGGTGTGTCCTCACACCCGCAGATAGGGTGTCGCGTGGGCGGGTGTGTCCTCACGCCCGCAGACAGGTTGCGCGCGTGAGGACACGCGCGCCCACGCGGCACCGCGCGCGTCGTAGCCCACGGGAGGCGCTGACATGCCCTGGCTGCTGCTGTGCTTCCTCGTATCGGTGGTGCCGGCCATGGCCCAGGAGACGAAGGACCTGCACGGCGAGCCACTCCCGACCGGCGCGGTCCAGCGGCTCGGTACCCTCGCGATGCGCTATGGCGGCGTGGGCGGTCTGGCGTACCTGCCCGATGGCCGGGGCGTCGTGCTGACCGGCGGCCGCGTGGACATCTGGGACCTGTCCCGGGGGACGCGGCAGTCCAGCACCGTGGTCTCACCGGCGGGCCTGGTCAGCGTGCAGCTCCGCCGCGACGGCGCGGTGCTGCTGCTGGGGGATGCCGCTGGCACGGTGTGCGAGTGGGACCCCGCGACGCTCAAAGAGTTGCGCTCCTGGGACACGGGCCAGAAGGAACTGCGCACCGCCTGCTACTCCCCCGATGGGAAGCGTGTCGTCACCGCCGCCAACAACCCGCAGGGCCTCAAGGAATGGGACCTGGACAGCGGGCGGGAACTGATCGCGATCCGGAGCGAACTGATCTGCGTCCGTGCCGGGGCCATCTACGGCCCGGAGGGGACGACGGCCATCCTGGGGGGCGGCTACGACCACAACCTCGAGCGCTGGGACCTCACGACCGGGCAGTTGGTCAGGAAGTGGTGTGGCATCTACGAGGCCAAGCACATGGCGCTCGCGCCCGACCAGAAGAGCATGACGGTCGGTGTCGAGGACCGTGCCGTGGAGTGGTCGCTGGACACCTACCAGGCGCTTCGCCCCTACAAGCACTGCCCGGGCGAAGCCGCCCGCATCTTCCAGGTCGCCTATCTCCCTGCCACTGATGAGGTGCTCTGCGGCGGGCGGGATGGCACCATCCATCGCTGGAGCCGCGTGTCCGGCGAACGTGTCTTCAGTTGGCGCCCCCACCAGTCCGTCGTGGCCCCCTTCGCCGTCTCCCCTGACGAGCAGTGGCTGCTCAGCTACGGCACCTACCAGGTCGCCGAGACCAACATCCGCACCGGCGAGCCGCGCCTGAAGTGTGACCGGCACATCGGCGGCATCGAGGCGGTTGCCTTCCTGCCCGACGGGCAGCGCGTCGTCACCGGCTCCAGTGATGAGACGCTGCGGCTGTGGGACGCCGCCGCCGGCAAGACGCTCTGCCTCATGCCGGGCGCGACGCTCGGCGCCTACGCCGTGGCCGTCTCCCCCGATGGCAAGCGCGCGGCCGCCGGCTGCAAGGACGGCAAGCTGCGCGAGTTCGACCTCGCGACCGGCAAGCCCCTCGGCGAGTACTCAGGACATCTCGGCTACCTCCGGGCAGTGTGCTACGACGGGAACGGGCGGCTGTACAGCAGCGCCGATGACGGCTCGATCCGCGTCTGGGAGCAGGGGAAGCCCGAGGCGGTGGCGGTGCTGCAGGGCCACCGGGGCGGCGTGCTCGGGCTCGACGTCTCTGCCGGTGGGAAGCAATTGGCCAGTTGCGGCCGCGACGGCACGGTGCGCCTGTGGGACGTGGCCGCCGAGGGACCGGCCATCGGCCGGCCCGCGAGCCGGATACTCTCCGGTCCCGCCACGACCAGCCACGCGGGTTACGTGACGGCCGTGCGCTTCACGCCGGACGGCAAGGCGGTTGTCTCCGGTGGCCGCGACGGACATGTGCTCAAGTGGGATGTGGCCTCGGGCCGAAAGCTGCTGGACATCGCCCGCGGATCGTGGGTCAACGGGCTCGTCTGCACGCCGGATGGGGCGCAGGTGCTCGTGGGGGGCAGTGACGGGCGCGTGATGGCCTACAACCTGCAGACTGGCGCCGCCGGCGTGACGCGCAGCCATGGCTCTTCAGTGCTCGGCCTGGCGCTGAGCCCGGATGGACGTTGGCTGCTGACGGGGCATCAGGACACGACTGCGCTATTGTGGCGCGTGGGCGCGGAAGGGAAGTGACTCCGATGACAGGCAGGCTGCTGCTCATGTTGGTACCGCTGCTGCTGTGCGCGGGCGCACAGGCCCAGGAGCAAGAGACCTTTGGCTGCGAGGCCAACCCGACCGGCGACCCCATCGGTGGCGGGCCGGGCTACCGGGACATCAAGGCCAGCGGCGACTTGACCGTGAAGACGCGGCAGGAGTTGCTGGACGCCCTCAAGCAGGCCAAGGCCGGGCAGACGATCTTCCTTCCTGACGGCGTCGAGATAGACATGACCGGCGCCAACGCCATTGACCTGCCGCCGGGGATCACGCTGGCCGGGACGCGGGGCCTCAACGGCTCGCTCGGGGCCCGGCTGTTCACCACGCTGCGCACCACCTCCCCGCTCTTCCGCACCACCGGCGACAACACCCGCATCACGGGCCTGCGGATCGAGGGGCCCTACGCCGGGCCCGAGAAGATCGCGACCTTCTCCTATGGCCTGAGCATGTACCACCACAACAGCGAAGTAGACAACTGCGAGATCTACAACTGGAACTGTGTGGGCATCGGGGCGCGGGGTGGGGGAGATGTGCGCATCCATCACAACTACATCCACCACTGCCAGCAATCCGGCTATGGCTACGGGGTGTCCACCGGGGGCTGCAACTGCTTCATCATCGCCAACAAGTTCGACTGGTGCCGCCACGACATCGCCTCCAGCGGCTCGCCCGGCGACAGCTACGAGGCGGCCTGGAACTGGGTGGGCGAGCACGCCACCAGCCATCGCTTCGACATGCACGGGGGCCGCGACCGGGGCGATGGCACCGACATCGCGGGCGACTGGATCCACATCCACCACAACACCTTCCTGGACACCAAGCGCGCGGCGGTGGTCATCCGGGGCGTGCCGAGTCAGGGCGCCGATATCCACCACAACTGGTTCGCCCAGCCCACGGCCGCCGAAGCCGCCAAGTCCCCCGGCAACACGCGCGTCCATCACAACATCTGCGGCCCCGAGAAGAAGCTGGAGGAGTAATGATGAGGTCCCGGCTCGGGCTCTGGCGAGCCCTCCCACTGCTGGCTCTGAGTCTCTTCTTGTTGGCGTCCGCGCCCCTGTGGGCAGCGAAGGATGCCGTCGGCGATGACCTGCCGGCCGGGGCGCTGCAGCGCCTGGGCAGCCTGCGCCTCAAGTACGGCGGGATCAATGACGCGCAGTACCTGCCCGACGGGCGGGTGCTCGTGTTGATCGGCAGCACCCTCGACGTCCTCGACATGTCCACCGGCCTGCGCCAGGAGCAGCGGAAGCTCCCGATCTCGGCCGCGTCGCTGCAGGTGGGGAGCGATGGCCACACGCTGCTGCTGGCGGGTGGCAACGCCACCGTCTGCCTGTACGACTTCGCGACGGGAAAGGAGTTGAGGAGCTGGCCGACCGGGCAGGTGGGCCTCAAGTTCGCCCAGTTCTCGCCCGACGGCACGCGCGTCCTCACGGTTGGTCGCATGCCTCCGACGCTCAAGGAGTGGGATCTCGCCACCGGCAAGGAGCTCGTGTCCCTCCAGGGCAAGCAGGAATACTACGACAAGGCAGTGTACGCCCTGGGCGGCAAAGTCGCGGTGGCCGGCGGGGGCTACAACCTCATTGACTTCTGGAGCCTGGAGACGGGCCAGTTGCTCAAGGCCGTGGGGACCGACTACTGCATCTACGACATGGTTGCCTCGGCCGACGGCACGCGAGTGCTCGCCGGGCAGCGCAGCTATGGCAGCGAGTGGGATGTCGCGACCGCCACGCAACTCAAGCGCTACACCGGACACCACGGCGGAGCTGTCACGGGCCAGTGCTATGGTGCCAACCCGGACGAGGTCATCACCGGCTCGCGCGACGGCTCCGTGCGGCGCTGGAACCGTCAGGAAGCCAAGGTGCTGCTGCGCTGGTTCCCGCATGCGGCCTACGCGGGGAAGCTCCGGGTGTCCCCCGACGGCAAGTGGGTGCTGTCGTACACATCGGGACAGTACCTGACTGAGACGGACCTGCAGACCGGGCAGCCGCGCCTGGCCCTCGAGCGCCACAGCGCCTCGGTCGGAACAGTGGCGTGGACGCCTGACGGCAAGGTCATCAGCGGCTCCCTCGACGCCACGTCGCGGCTGTGGGACCCAACCAGCGGCAAGTGCCTGGCCGTCATGCCCGCCGGCATCGGCGCATCCTGCGTGGCCGCCTCCCCGGACGGCAAGCGGCTGGCCATCGGGGGCAAGGACAGCGTGATCCGCGAGTGCGACGCAGCAGGGAAGCCCCTGCGGGAGATCAAGGGCCACCGCGGCTATGTACGGGCCGTCCTGTATCTGCCCGACGGGCGACTGGCAAGCTGCGCCGATGACGGCTCGATCCGCCTGTGGGGCGAAGGCCCCGATCCGGTGGCGACACTCGAAGGGCATCGCGGCGGTGTGCTGGCCCTGATCCTGGCCGATGGCAAGCACCTGGCCAGCGCCGGGCGCGATGGCAGCGTGCGGGTCTGGGAGATCGCCTCGGGCAAGCAGCTCTGGAGCAAGGTTGAGCATCGCGGCTATGTCACGTGCCTGGCTGCCGGCGCGCAGGGCAGCTTCTACAGCTCCGGACGCGATGGGCGCATCCTGCGCTGGAACGTGGCCTCCGGGCTGCAACCGGGCGAGATGGCCGGCGCCGCCTGGACGGACGCCCTGGCCGTGACCCCGGGCGGATCAGGCCTGTGGGCCGGAAGCAGCGCCACGAGCATCCTCGCCTTCGACGCCGCCGGCAAGGCCCTGCCGGCCCTGGCCGGGCATGTGGGTGGCATCAACGCCCTGGCCGTGTCGCCTGACGGCAAGCGCCTCGTCTCCGCCTCGGCCGACGGTACGCTCCTGGTGTGGCCGACCGCCCCGCCCGCGCAGTAGGCTGCCCGCACCCCTCTGCCTCGGACCTCTCGCGTGTGACCACGGACTGCCGCCGAAGCTGGCAGGCCGCAGGTCGCGCGCCTGGGCGCAGGTGCTCACGTACTACAGAGCGAAGTACACCCGGCCGTCCGCGCCATCTGCCCTCTGCCCGAGGAGTCGCCATGTCCCAGCCCGTCAGCTTCCTGAGCACCCGCCTCGAGTTCGAGTTCCCCGCCACCAACACGCATCACGGCATTCCGCTCGGCGATGGGACCTTTGGAGCCCTCATCTGGGGCGAGGACGCGGACATCCGCATCACGGTCAACCGACAGGACTACTGGGACCATCGCGGGGGCATGGATTTCCACGAGGAAGCGACCTACGCAAACCTGAAGCGCTGGCTGGAGGCGGGTGACGAGGAGAGCCTCCGGAAGGCCTTCGAGGACACGCGGACCGACGAGCATACGCCGGCCCGTCCCACGCGCCTGCCCATGGGGCGGATTGACCTGCACATCGCCGACCCCTTCCGCATTGAGGGCGGGGGCCTGGACATGGCCCGCGGCGAAGCCGTCGTCGAGTTCGCGCCCGGCGGCGTGCTGCGCGCGGTCATGTCCAGTCCACGGGGGGCCTCCGAGGGGCAGCCCGTGCTGGTCATGGGCCTGCGCGGGACGGAGGCGCAGATCACCCCCAGGCCGGTCTACCACGAGGCGGTTCTGCAGCACTACCGCCAGTACGGGTTCCCCGAGGCCCAGGTGTTCGACGAGGAGGTCGTCGCCGGGGTGACCGGGCGCTTTGCCGGCTGGGTGCAGGAATGCCCCGGCGAGCCGGCGATGTGCGTGGGCTGCCTGAGTGTCCAGGCTCCCGGGAAGACGGATATCTACGTCTGTGCCGTCTACGGCGGGCTGGAAGCCCGCACTACTGGTGAGGAGGCCAAGGCTGCAGCGCGGACGCTGCTCATCGAGGCCAGTCGGCTGGGCTATGACAAGACGGCCCAGCGTGAGGCCGAGTGGTGGCGGGACTACTGGAAGCAGTGCCCGCGGATCACGCTGCCGGACCGCGACCGCGAACTGCTGTACTACCTGGGCATGTACAAGCTGCCGGGGTTGTCATCGCCGGGCGGGCCGGCCGCGACGCTGCAGGGGCCGTGGGTCGAGGAGTATGTCATGCCCCCGTGGTCGAGCGACTACCACTTCAACATCAATGTCCAGGAGTGCTACTGGCCCGCGTACGGGGGCAACCAACTGCAGGCGCTGCAGCCGCTGGTGCAGATGATCCAGTCCTGGCTGCCCCAACTGCGGGCCAACGCAAGGGCCTTCGTGGGCCTCGACGACGGCCTGCAGCTTCCGCACGCCGTGGACGACCGCTGCCGCTGCATGGGGGGCTTCTGGACCGGCTCCATTGACCACGGCTCCACCGCCTGGACGGGGCAGCTCTTCTGGCAGCTCTACCGCTACAGCATGGACGAGCAGTTTCTGCGCGAAGTCGCCTACCCGTTCCTCAAGGGCGCCATGCGCGTGTACGAGGCCATGCTGGAGGAGCAGGACGGGAAGTTCGTGCTGCCGGTGAGCGTCTCGCCCGAATACGGCGGCTCGGGCATGAGCGCCTGGGGGCGCAACGCCAGCTTCCAACTGGCCAACATCCACTTCCTGTGCAACGCCCTGTCCGAAGCCTCGGTCCTGCTCGGCGTGGACGAGACGGACCGTCGGCGCTGGCAGGACATCTCGGCCCGCCTGCCGCTGGCGGCGACGGACCCCTCGGGCGGGCAGATCTGGCTGTGGGAGGGCCAGCCGCTGGCCGAGAGCCACCGCCACCAGTCTCACCTGGCGGGCCTGCATCCCTTCGACATCTTCGACCTGGACGACCCGCAGCAGCAGGCCCTGCTCAACGCCTCCTTCGACCACCTCACCCGCATGGGCATGGGGCTGTGGAGCGGCTGGTGCTTCCCGTGGGTGAGCATCCTCTTCAGCCGCCTGGGCCGGGGCGACATGGCCGACCTCGTCCTGGGGCTGTTCCGGCGGCTGTTCCTCAACCGGGGCTACGCCAGCACCCATGACGCGGTCTTCCGGGGCTTCACGCTCATGGCGGGCCGCCCGCTCATCATGCAGATCGAGGCCACCATGGCCGCGGCGACGGCGGTCATGGAGATGCTGGCGCACACCCGCCGGGGCGTGCTGCACGTCTTCGCAGGCGTGCCGCACCACTGGCTGAACGCCTCGTTCGAGGGGATCCGCGTCGAGGGGGCGTTCCTGGTGTCGGCGTGGCGCGACAACCGGGAGACGAAGCGCGTGGAGGTGGCCAGCGAGGCCGCGGCGACGCTGCGGCTGGCGAACCCCTTCGGGGGGGCGGTGCGCGTGCGGCGTGCTGACGGCCGGGCTGAGGTCATGGAGGGGGACGTGCTCGACATCCCCACGGAAGCCGGCGAGAAGCTGATCCTCACCCCGAGCCCGGCGGAGGAGCGACCGGCGTAGGATGAGTGCCCTCACCGATCGCCTGGAAGCGCTGAAGTGGACCGGCCGCGCACTGCGCTACCGCAACTACCGCCTGTTCTTCATGGGTCAGGGCATTTCGCTCATTGGCACCTGGATGCAGCGCATGGCGCTGCAGTGGTTCGTGTACAACTGGACCCACTCGCCGTGGCTGCTGGGGGCGCTGGATTTCTCCAGCCAGATACCGGCGTTCCTGATGGCGCCGTGGGCCGGCCTGCTGGCCGACCGCTTCAGCCGCCACCGGCTGGTGGTCCTCACCCAGGTGCTGGCCATGGTGCAGGCGGGGACGTTGGCCGCGTTGGTGCTCACCGGCACGGTGCAGATCTGGCACCTGTTCGCCCTGGCCATGTTCCTGGGCTGCATCAACGGCTTCGATGTGCCCCTGCGCCAGAGCTTCGTGGTGCAGATGGTGGACGACAAGGCTGACTTGGGTAACGCCATCGCCCTGAACTCCAGCGTCTTCAACGCGGCGCGCCTGGTGGGCCCGTCGGTCGCCGGTTTCATGTTGGAGATCACCAGCGCCGGCGTCTGCTTCCTGCTGAACGCGGTCAGCTACATTGCGGTCGTCTGGGCACTGCTGGTGATGAGGATCACCCGAACAGTGTCGGCGCCGGCCCGCGCCAGCGGCTTGCAGGCGCTGCGTGAGGGCCTCAGCTACGCCCTGGGCTTCCGCACCATCGCCTACCTCCTGCTCAACCTGAGCCTGGTCAGCATCGCGGGCACGCCCTACATGACGCTGATGCCCGTGTTCGCCAAGAAGGTGCTGCACGGGGGACCGCAGGCTCTCGGGCTGCTGATCGCCGGCGTAGGTGTGGGCGCGATGGTGGGCGCGTTCTTCCTGGCCTCGCGGCGCAACGCGATGGGCCTGCCGAAGCTGATGGCCGCGGCCATGGCGCTGTACTCACTCAGTCTGCTGGCCTTCTCGCACTCACGCTCGCTCCCGGTGTCGGTGGGGATCATGCTGTTCACGGGGCTGGGGATGATGCTGATGATGGCAGGGACCAACACGCTGCTGCAGACGCTGGTGGCCGAGGACAAGCGGGGGCGTGTGATGTCGCTGTACGCGATGGCCTTCATGGGGTCCGGCCCGATTGGGAGCCTGTGGGCGGGGGCTGCCGCCACCCACATCGGCGCGCCGCTGACGCTGTATTTCGGCAGCCTGGCCTGCCTGGTCGCCACGGCGATCTTCATCCGGCGGCTGCCGATCACGCTGCGCGAGGCCGCCCCGGCCCTGGCCCGGCAGGCGGCGGGATAGTCGCGCGATCTACCGCGCCCTTCCCCGCGCCAGCACCAGCAGCACCGCCAGGCCCCCCGACACCGCCGCCGCGGTCAGGCACGTCCCCGTCAGCCCCAGCACCGGCAAGAGCATGGCCCCGGCAACCGCCGCCCCCAGGCAGGCGCCGATGAGGTCAGCCGCGTAGAGCCGCGCCCCGGCGTGGGCCGCGTTCGCGGCGGATGACAGGTGCGCGGCCAGCGGGAACTGCACGCCCACGACCAGGCCCACCAGCGCCGTCAGGACCGGGAAGAGCACCCGGATGAGCAGGGCCGACTGAAGCTGCAAGCCGCTGAGGCCGTGGAGCACGGTCGGCAGCAGCAGCGCCTCGGCGGCCAGGGCGAGCTGCGCGCCGATCATCAGCCCCCAGGCGCGGCGTGAGTTCGCCTGCGCCGCCGCCCGCGCGCCGCGCATCGCCCCCCATGCCAGCCCGACCATGAACGCTCCCGTGATGACCCCGAGTTGCTGGTACACGTACCCGTAGTACACCTGGAAGGCGAAGAGCAGCGTGACTTCGAGGGCCATGGAGACCCAGCCCGTGCCGAGGATGGCCGCCGGAAGCGCCGTGGCCGCTGCTCGACGTGAGACGAGACCGGCCGCGGCCGCCAGGGCCAGGAGGAGCAGCACCGCCGCCACCAGGTGGCCTAGTGTGAGTCGCGACAACCCGTTGAAGAAAGCCCACGAGGAGCGGCTGTGCTGGGCCACCCAGTACGCCTGTCCGTAGAAGTAGCCGATGGGCCGCGCATCGGTGTTCAGCGGCAGCGGCGGCGCACCATCCAGCGTTTTCCGCACCTGCCGCACCTCGAAGGGGAAGAGCCGGTCCCAGGCGTGGGCGCGGAAGTCCGGCGCGTCAATCTGCAGAGCATCCAGCCGCGCCCGCAGCACCTCGGCGTCCTCCGTGAGGGCCGCAGTCCGGCTGGCGGCGAGGACCATCGGGTCGCCGGGCAACAGCGCCACCTGCGGGAACACCTCGCGCACGGTCCGCAGCAGCACGGCATCCAGCCGCAGCAGCTCATCGCCCAGGTACGTGTCCGAGGAGGGCATCTGCAGGCCCAGCACGCCCTCGGGCGTCATGACGGCGGCAGCTTCGCGCAGGAACTCGACGGTATAGAAGCGGTTGATCTGGGCGGTCATGGGCTCCGGGACACCCAGGATGACCACGTCGTAGCCGTCGCCCCCTCCCTTCAGGGAGGGGGTAGGGGGTAGGCCGCCGTCACCGTTGCGACTCTGGAGAGCCGCGCTCCGTTGCTTCACCCACAGCCGCCCATCCATCGCCCACACATGCACCCGCGGGTCGTCCAGTGCCCCTCGGTCACGCCCGACGAGATACTGCCGCGCCAGGCGGATGAGGCCCGGGTCCAACTCGACATAGTCCACCTGTACCCGTGGCCCGTACTGGAGCACCTCGTGCAGCCCCCCTGCCGCACCGCCGCCGACGAGAAGGGCCCGCAGGGGGACGTCGGGTCGCGCCCACGCGGCTGCCTGCAGCATCGGGAAATGCACGAGGTGCTGTATCTGGGGCGTCGGGGGCGAAGGGAACGACGGGACGCCGTTGCTGTAGAAGTAGACCCCACCCTCGCCCCACTGCACGACGCCAAGGCTGCCGTGAGGGGTCTCAATCTCAGTGAGGGGGTGCTGGTGCTTGAACAGGAGGCGGGAGGTGTGGAACGCCCATCCGGTCGCGAGCCAGGACACGCTGCCGATCAGCAGCACGACGGCCGCCGGGCTCCACCGCATGAGAGCGGTCCGAGGGGAGCCGAGGGCCCACAGGACCGAGACGCCCCCGATGAGGGATGCCACACCACCGATCACGACCATCGGGTACGGCCCCAACCCCAGCGACAGCAGCACCGCCGTCAGCACGCCCCCGGCCAGATGCCCCACGGCGTCGAGCCCGTAGGCCTGCCCGGTGGCGCTGGAGTGGGGCTGCAGGCGCGCATACAGGGCCAGCCCGGCGGCGAACTGCGCTCCGGCCAGCATGGCCGCGGGCAGCGCCGCGAGCAGGCTGACGGCCACCAGATGAGGCAGCCCCATCACGGCGCCCATCGGCACCCCCCAGGGCGGAGCGATGCGGCTCAGCAGCAGGGGCACAAGGCGCACGCCATAGGCGCTGAACGCCAGCATGAGCCAGGGCTCCGGCGCGAGCACCAGCACGCGCTTCAGGGCGTGCCACGTGTGCGTATCCCGCGCGGCTCTGCGCCCCACCCACGAGGCCCCCACCGCCCCCCACAGGAACCACCCCGCCAGCATCAGACCGATGGTCAGCTCGTTGCCGGCGGCGATGTTGAGCAGCTCGCGCAGGAGTACGACCTGCCCCACGCCGGCAGCCACGCCGGCGCCGATGAGTGCCAGGGCGGCCAGGCGACGGGCCAGCGGAGTGGGGGAGATGTCCGGCAGCGGCGCAGTCATGCCGTCTGCTTCGACTGCCGCCGCCGAGTGTCCTCTTGCTGCTCGGACTCGACAGGTGGAGACGGCGCTACGTACCGCGTAGGGCAGGCGGCCTCGCCTGCCCGGTCACGGCGCGCGAACGACGCCGCCCGCGCTACTGGGGGGAGAGGAGAGGTGCAGTGCTAACGGGTCTGGCGATAGAGATTCCCGTTGGGGAGAGCCGGCATGGCCGGCATCGTGGGTGTTGCCGATTGCTGCCCCATCTGCTGCAGTTGCCGCAACTGCTGCAACTGCTGCGACTGCTGTAGCTGCTGCATGAGGGGGTTGGGAACGCCAGGGGCGAAGGGGTCCCAGTACTGCCCACCCTCGGCGGCCTCGTTGACGCCAAACGCGCCGTCCACGGCCCCGAGCAACTGGGCGTACGAGCGGGCAAACTGCATCAGCGCCTGCAGCGCCTGCTGCTGGGCCGGGTCGCCCCCTGTCGCCATCTGGCCCCAGTTGAGGCCGGCGCCGAGCAGTTGCTGGTTGGCGGCGGTGAGGCCGCCCATGAGGTTCAGCACGTCGTTCCAGCCGTCGTCATCGTCCTGTGCGTACGCGCTGCCCGCAGGCAGGCACAGCGTGGTCATCACAGCAACAGCCAGCCACCATCGCATCGCGATCGCTCCCCGGGAGCCGACATGCGCTTCGTTGCAGTATTGGACGCCTCATCCCCCGCGTGGGGTCCCTACCAATCGCCTCCGGGGGACATTGTGCGCGTGACAGGTGCCCTGTCCTCTGGCGCGGAAGTGTCGGGCCACATCCCCGGATCGGAGTCCCTGACTCATGAAGCTCCTGCACGTGACCGACCTGCACATGACCGGCTTCACCGAAAGCCCCGACGGCCTCTACGCCCGCATCCCCGCGCACGCCTGGTGGGCGCAGGCGCGGCGCTATGACCTGATGGGCTATCTCGTGCCCATGGCCCTGCGGCAGGGCCTGGCGGAGGACGGGCCCGACCTCGTACTGTTCGGCGGCGACCTCGTGGACGATGGCTTCGCTCCGGTCGGGCAGGACGAGCTGTTGCAGGTACGGGACCTGGTGACGGCACAGGTCGGCGGGGCGGTCCCGATAGACTGGCTCTACGGCAACCACGACGGCCCGCAGGAGCAGTTCGCCGGGCTGTTCGGGCCGCTGAACTGGACCCGTGATGTGGCCGGTGTGCGGATCGTGGGCCTGAACTCAGGTAGCATGGAGCCCGAGGAGGAGCAGGAAAGCTCGCGGGCAGCGCTGGCGCACCTGCGCGAGGCCCTGGCGACGAACGACGGCCTGCCGGTGGTGGTGACGCTGCACCAATGGCTCTGGCCGACCGACGTGCGCGGTTACAGCTTCGCCCGCGCAGAGGAGGCGTTGGAGCTGATCGAGGACGACCCGCATGTCGTCGCCGTCATCAGCGCCCACTACCACAGTGGAAGGGTCGAGGAGCGGAACGGCATCCACTACTGCACCGCGCGGTCGCTGGCCGAGCCCCCGTTCTGCACCAGCACGTTCGAGGTGGCCGACGGGGCGCTGGTGTGGACCGAATACAGCCTGTCAGCGCGGGAGCGCCGGTTCGTGGCCGAGGAGCCCCGGACGTTCCGGTTGCGGTGAGGGGAGGGCGGAGATAGCGACCAGCCGCGCAAAGTCCTCCGTCAGATTGAGCACGAAAGCAGGAATACTCCCGCGCGGTGGGGAATGGTAAGAGTGGGCCTAACCTCGTACAGTCGTCCACGCTGCCTCACCTGACCGGAGGGCGAAGTCATGCGACATCGTGGTTTCACACTGATCGAGCTTCTGGTAGTCATCGCGATCATCGCGATACTGGCGGCGATACTGTTTCCTGTCTTCGCCAAAGCCCGCGAGAAGGCGCGACAGAGCAGTTGCTCCAGCAACCTCAAGCAGTTGGCCGTCGGGCATCTGATGTACGCTCAGGATTACGACGAGATGTTCGTGTTCAACTGCCGCGTGGGAGTGACCAACTCGTACTGGATCTACCCGATCGCCCCGTACCTGAAGAACCAGCAGATATACGTCTGCCCGTCCACCAACGCGTGGTCCCTGGGCTATGCGCGTGTCATTGGCGGCGCCTACAGCAGCACCCCGGCCACTCAGGGAGGCATTGAGCGGCCGGCGGAGCGGGTGCTGATGGCCGATAGCTGCCGCTACAGCGCTCTGTACAATGCGTGGTATGGCAACGGTAGCCGCCCCGACGTCCACTGCGAGTGCCGGCAGGCCCACAACGACGGCTGCAACATCGCCTTCTGCGACGGGCACGTCAAGTGGTTCAGGCAACCCACGAAGGCCGACTACCTGTACACGTATACCTTCGACAACGGCGCAACCGACTGAGGATGCCGGGGCGCGCCGGTCGCGGTCGGTGACCGCTCCTACGGCGAGCGGGCGTGGTTGGGAGGCCCCGTACGGGACCTCCCGTGGCGCTTCCGGTCGGCTACTCCCCGGTGTGTCAGTGCGTGCAAGTGGTCACCGACCGCGACTGCAATCCTCCAGCAGCTTCCTCACCGCCGCCAGGTCCGCGTCTTGCCCCTGCGCCGGGAACGGGAACGGCGCCAGCCACCAGTCCTCGGTGAACGAGCACGCCTGCCCCGGTTGCAGAATCTCCATGGGGCCAATGGGCTCCAGCTCGCAGAAGTCCACCGGCAGTGAGCGCTGCTCCGGCGGCTTCTGGCGGTCCTCGATGAACGGGTAGTAGTACAGCGACAGCGAGGCGGCGCACATCTCGTTGTAGGCGCGCTCGGGGTACACCACCCACTGCTTCACGAACGCCAGGTTGTTGCGCATCAGGTACGCCAGGCAGCCCGGCTCGGGATCGAGCATGAACTTCGAGAAGGGCGGGTCACCGTTGATTTCCAGGAAACCGTCGCGCACCCGGACGTGCTCCTGGGGCTTGGGCGCGTAGTCCATGACGGCGCCGGGGCCGTAGGTGAGGTAGCCCTTCGGGAAGCGACTGCGGGGGTTCAGCGGCACCAGAGCGATGCCGTTGCCCTGGGCGAACGTGCGGCTCCAGTGGCACACGCGCTGGATGCGGTTGCTGCGGTTGATGATCTTCTGCGTGAAGCACAGGTGCGCGTCCGGGCCGAGGCGGAAGGTGCGCACCAGTTGCAGCCCCAGGTTGCGGTCAATGGGGCTGACCATCTCCGCCTCGCCCGGGCCTGTGAAGCGCGCCCTCCACGGCCCCAGCCACAGGTCCATGCGCCGCCCGACACGCATCTCGGGGCCGACATCGCACCGCCCGCCGTAGGGGTCCACGACCTTCATTCCTGGCTGCCAGGTGTAGCCGTACTGCGCCGGGTTGAGCGGGATGGCCTCCTGGCCGCCCAGCGCGTACGACAGCACGCGCGCGCCGCAGTGCGGCCCCAGGATCACCCGCGCCTGGTCCGTGGCCAGCTCCAGGCAGTTGTCGTAGCCGGCGAAGCTGACGAGGCGGTTGGTCGGTGCGGCCAGGCCCAGGGCCGGCCACAGCAGGGCGCACACGAGGCAGGGGAGAGGGAACCGCATGGGAGCCTCCGCGGACGGGATGCAGGACCTTTCCGTGCGGGGCTTCGGGTCTCCTGCCGCCCGCCCTCACGCCGCCCGTGACGAGGTCTCCGGGACACACAGCTTGTAGCCGACGCCCGGGACCGTGATGATGTACTGTGGGTGTCGCGGGTCCGGTTCGAGCTTGGCGCGCAGGCGGCCGATGTGGACATCCAGGGTGCGCGTGCGAATCGCCGCGTCATACCCCCACACGCGCAGCAGCAGATGCGGGGTCCGGGCCACCGAGCCGCGGTTCTCGGCCAGCACCGACAGCAGCTCGAACTCCTTGGGCGTCAGGTGGACGGGACTGCCCCCCCTGAGCACCTGGTGGTTGTCCGGGTCAAGCTGCAGGTCGCCCAGGTCCAACAGCGGCGTAGCCGGCCCACGCGTAGCGTAGGTGCCCGAGCGGCGGAGTTGGGCGTCTATGCGCGCCACCAGCTCCCGGCAGCCGAAGGGCTTCACGAGGTAGTCGTCAGCCCCGACTTCCAGGCCCACCACACGGTCCACCTCGCCCCGGCGCCCGGTGATCATGATGACCGGGATGTGGCAGGACTTGCGCATCCGGCGGCAGACGTCGAAGCCGTCCATGTCCGGCAAGATCAGGTCGAGCAGCAGCAGGGAGTACGACTCCTCAGCGAGGCGCGCCAGGGCGGCCTGGCCCTCGCGGCAGAGCGTCACCCGGTGGCCGCAGGCCTCGAGTTGGTCGCGCAGCGTCCCGGCCAGCATGTCGTCGTCTTCGCAGATCAAGAGGCTGTGAGGCATGGTTCGCTCCCGGTGATGTGCGCCAGGGCTTCCCCGGCGTGCGTAGAGGATGTATCGGCAGAGTCACGGCGGCCTGTAGGGCTCTGCCGGCAGATTGACAGCACACGCCCAAGGGGGTAAGATAACTCTCCGAGTGCAGCCCGGGCTCCCCACCGCACCAACGCGCCCTATGCAGACCTCAGGCATCATCTTCGATATCAAGGGTTTCGCCATCCACGATGGCCCCGGGATTCGCACCACTGTGTTTCTCAAGGGCTGTCCGCTGCGCTGCGAGTGGTGCCACAATCCCGAATCGCAGTCGCTCGCGCCGGTGCTGGCGCAGTTCAGGCGCAACTGCATCGGGTGCGGCAAGTGCCTGAGCCGCTGCCCTAACGAGGCGCTGTCGGCCGGCGAAGACGGGATCGTCATTGACCGCACACGCTGCCAGGGCTGCGGCACATGCGCCGAGACTTGCTATGCCGAGGCGCTGGTGCTGCGCGGCCAGCGCATGACGGTTGCCGAGGTGATCGCCGAGGTTCTCAAGGACCGGCCCTTCTATGAGAACTCCGGCGGCGGGATGACGCTATCGGGTGGCGAGCCGCTCTTCCAGCCTGAGTTCGCCATCGCGCTGTTGCGGGCGGCCAAGGCCGAAGGGTTGCGCACGTGCCTGGACACCTCGGGGCTGGTGGCTCCGGAGGTCCTGCAAGCAGCGCTGGAGTGCGTGGACCTGGTGCTGTACGACCTGAAGACCACGGACCAGGTGCGGCACAGCCGGCACACCGGGTGTGACAACCGCCTGATCCTCGAGAACCTGCGGCGGGTCACGAGCAACGGTCAGGCGGTGAAGCTGCGCATGCCGCTGGTGCCGGGCTTCAACGACCGGCCGGAGGACATGGAGGCGGCAGCCCGGTTCATCGCGGGGCTGAAGCACGCGCCGCCGCTGGAGGTTCTGCCGTACCACAAACTAGGCGAGGGCAAGTACGAGGCCCTGGGGATCGCGGGTGGCTTCCAGGCGGAGCCACCGGCGCGGGCTGAGGTAGAGGCCCTGGCCGCAGTGGCGCGGAAGCATGGAGTGCAGTGCGAGGTCGGAGGATAGGTTTGAGCCCACAATCCGCACATCTTGCGGTGGCCTGAGTCATACGGCCACCGTTTTTTGTGCGTCAATGACCCGGTCAGGAGTGCCGTATGCCACGACGCGACGACCTGCAGAAGATCCTCATCATCGGCTCCGGCCCCATCATCATCGGCCAGGCCTGTGAGTTTGACTACTCGGGCACCCAAGCCTGCAAGGCCCTCCGCGAGGAAGGCTACCAGGTCGTGCTCGTCAACTCCAACCCGGCCACGATCATGACCGATCCGGAGACGGCCGACACGACCTACGTCGAGCCGCTGACGGTCGAGAGCGTCGCCAACATCATCGCCCGCGAGCGACCCGATGCCCTCCTGCCGACCCTGGGCGGCCAGACGGGGCTGAACCTCGCCCTGGCGCTGTCAGAGAGCGGCGTGCTGTCGCGCTTCAATGTGGAGCTGATCGGGGCCAAGCGCAAGGCCATCAAGAAGGCCGAGGACCGCGAGCTGTTCAAGGACGCCATGCTGGCCGCCGGGCTGGAGCTGCCCCGCAGCGACTTCGCCTCCACGCTGCGCGATGCCGAGCACATCGCCCGCGAAATCGGCTTCCCGCTCATCATCCGCCCGTCGGGCACGCTGGGCGGCAGCGGCGGCGGCGTGGCGCACAACTGGGAAGAACTGGAAGACGTCGTGACCAAGGGCGTGGACGCCTCGCCCATGAACGAGGTGCTGGTCGAGGAATCCGTGGTCGGCTGGAAGGAATACGAGCTTGAGGTCATGCGCGACCTCAAGGACAATGTCGTCATCATCTGCTCGATCGAGAACTTCGACCCCATGGGCATCCACACCGGGGACTCGATCACGGTGGCCCCGGCGCAGACGCTGTCGGACCAGGAGTACCAGCGGATGCGCGACCAGGCCATCCGCGTCATCCGCGAGATCGGTGTGGACACCGGCGGCAGCAACATCCAATTCGCCGTCAACCCCCGCGACGGGCGCATGGTCGTCATCGAGATGAACCCGCGCGTGAGCCGCTCCTCGGCCCTGGCCTCGAAGGCCACCGGCTTCCCCATCGCCAAGATCGCCGCGAAACTGGCCGTGGGCTACACCCTCGACGAGATCTCCAACGACATCACCCGCGAGACGCCGGCCTGCTTCGAGCCCACCATTGACTACGTGGTGACGAAGATCCCGCGGTGGGCCTTCGAGAAGTTCCCCGGCGCCGACCCGACGCTGATGACGCAGATGAAGTCGGTCGGGGAGGCCATGAGCATCGGCCGCACTTTCAAGGAGTCGCTGCAGAAGGGTATTCGTTCGTTGGAGATCGGCCGCTTTGGCCTGGGCGCCGACGGCAAGGGCAGCCACTATGACGAGATGCCGCGTGAGGACCTCGTCGCCAAGCTGCGCATCCCGCATCCGGACCGCCTGTTCCAACTGCGCAGCGCGATCATGACCGGCCTCACCGTGCCCGAACTCTATGACATCACCGGCATTGACCCGTGGTTCCTGCAGCATGTCGAGGAGATCGTGCGGGAGCAGGACGATCTGGCACAGGTTCGGAAGGTCGTCGGTGTGGGAGGCGTGGAAGGTGTGGGAGCGGTCACCGACCGC